>JAFNGD010000414.1:0-386 GCA_017885365.1 Nitrospirota bacterium | reverse complement strand
GACGTCGGCATGGTGGGGATTGATCTGGAGCGCCTGTTCGTAATACCGGATCGCCATCTTCCATTGGCCTGTATCGTAATAGGCATTCCCCAGGGCGATGATCGCGGCCAGGTTGTGCGGGTCCCCGGCAAGGACATTCTGGTACTCCTCGATCAGGCCGTAGTAATAGGGCGCCTGCACCTTGTCTGCAGTAGCCATATCGTCCTGGCCGGAAACCTTCTGCTCGTTCTTCCTGCAGCCCCCTGCCACCAGCATGAACAGGAGAACGCCGGCCAGCAAGGCCGGTGCCAACATGGTCCTGATCAGTCGTCCATTCATGATAGATGACAGAGAATGCCCCTTCGAAGCTCCCTGCAGCAAGCTGCGGGGAGTGCGCTCGCTCCCGG
>JAFNGD010000413.1:565-4910 GCA_017885365.1 Nitrospirota bacterium | reverse complement strand
TGTCCCGCCTTTTATTTGCCAGGGAGCTTCCTCCAGGTCATCCTGCAGAATAGCTGCGCCACATACCCCTCTCCAGTCCTCGTGCACAAGCAAAGACTTAATGCTTTCCGCGGTTTTAATACCCTGCGCTACGGCTGCTCTTCTTGAATCCAGGAGCGAGCGCATNNCCCCGTAGCTTGCTGCGGGGTTAGCGAGCGATTAGGATAAACATAACTACTCTGAGGATCGAAGCACCCTGCAGCTAGCTGCAGGGTGCTTCAACTACTCGCCTTATCGTCCTGGTCGTCACGATCATTGCCGGGCTCCTGCGGATAGCGGACCGGCCTAATAGAGGGAAAAAGAAGGCGGACAACGATTGACCGCGTTTGACCGCGTCGCACAGGGTTTGCTACGACACGAAGCCCGTCTAAGCGTTCGCATCTCCCTTGACCATTCGCCTATCCTCGTCTACACTTGAGACATGCTCTCGGCCTTGTTCAATCCGCAGTCCATCGCGGTCATCGGCGCTTCTGCGGACGCGAAAAAAGTAGGCCATGCCGTCCTCCAGAACCTCATCCAGTACCGCTATCAGGGCCGGATCGTACCGGTCAATCCCTCCTGCCCCGAGATCCTCGGGCTCAAAGCCAGCACCCGGGTTTCCAGCTTGGGCGAGCCGATCGACCTGGCGATCATCGCCGTGCCGGCAAAATTCGTTCCCGACACGCTCATCGACTGCTCCGTTGCCGGCGTCAAAGCCGCTGTCATCCTGAGCGCAGGATTCAAGGAGGCCGGCGCCGAAGGCACGCGCCTCGAGCAGACCGTCAAGGACATCGCGAAAGAGCGGGGAATCCGCGTCCTTGGCCCCAACTGCCTCGGCCTGATCAACACCGGGAACGACATGAACGCCACCTTTGCCGGCGGCATGCTGCCGAAAGGGCGGATCGCCTTCTTCTCGCAGTCCGGCGCCCTCGGCATCGCCATCCTTGACTGGGCCCTCGGGAACAGGATCGGCTTCTCCAAGTTCATCAGCCTCGGGAACAAGGCGGACCTGAACGAGATCGACTTCATCGAATATTTCATGAACGATCCCGATACGGACATCATCCTGGGCTATATCGAGGATGTGGTGAGCGGCGAACGTTTTCTCAAGGCTGCTTCGCAGGCAACGCGGATCAAGCCCATCGTGCTCCTCAAGTCCGGCGGCACCGAAGCGGGCGCCCGGGCCGCTTCGTCCCACACCGGCGCGCTGGCCGGGTCGGATGTGGCCTTCGACGCTGCATTCCGACAGTCCGGCGTGATCCGCGCCAAGGGCGTCGAGGAGCTTTTCGACACGGCCATGACCTTCTCCGGCAGGAAGCTCCCGGCAGGGAACAGGCTGCTCATCGTCACGAATGCCGGCGGGCCCGGCATCCTCGCTGCGGATACGGCGGAGCGCATCGGCGTCAAGCTCCCGCAGATGACCAAGGAAACCCTCGAGGCACTCATCAGGCAGCTCCCGCCCAGCGCCTCGGTCTATAATCCCGTGGACCTCATCGGCGATGCCACGTCGGAACGGTACGCCGTTGCCCTGGAAAAGGCCGTGGCGGACCCCAATGTGGACGGCGTGCTCGTGATCCTGACGCCCCAGGCAATGACGGACGTGAACAACGTGGCAGATCTTGCCGTCCGGACGTCGAACACAACGGACAAGCCGATCCTCACCTCCTTCATGGGCTCGCTCCGCGTGCGGGAAGCCGTGGAAAAGCTGAAGCAGGCGTCCATCCCGAACTTTTCCTATCCCGAGACCGCGGTCCGGGCGTTCAAGACGCTCGCTGATTACCGGCAGTGGCAGACCGTGAAGGACGAGGAACTCCATGTGGGCTGGTTCAACGAGGATGCCGTGCAGGACCAGATCGACGCCCTCCTGAAGCGCGGTGTGTACCAGGCTGGAGAAGAGGAAGCCGTGGCCATGCTCGCTCTGTACGGCTTCAAGTTCCCCCAACGGCTCCTGGCGCGCACGGCAAAGGAAGCCGGAGCAGCAGGCACGAAGATCGGTTTCCCGGTGGTGATGAAGATATCGTCCCCTGACATCCTGCACAAGACCGATGTGGGCGGCGTGAAGGTCGGGGTACGGACCGCGAAGGAGGCCGAGGAGGCGTTCCTGGCCATCACGGCAAACGCCCGCCGGTTCATGCCCGAGGCGTTCATCAAGGGCGTCATGGTCTACGAGATGGTCAAGGGCGGCAAAGAGGTCATCCTGGGCGTCACCACCGACCGGACCTTCGGCCGCATGATCATGTTCGGGTTGGGCGGCATCTACGTCGAGGTGCTGAAGGACGTGTCCTTCCGCATCGTGCCGGTCACACGCCGGGACGCCCAGACCATGGTGAGCGAGATCAGGACCGTGGGGCTGCTCAAGGGTGCGCGGGGCGAGAAGTCCGTTGACCTTGCCGCCATCGCCGACAACATCGTCAGGCTCTCCGCCTTCGTGACGGCCTTCCCGGAAGTCCAGGAGCTGGATATCAATCCGCTGGTCGTGATGGAGCAGGGCGCTGTGGCGCTCGACGCACGTATCATCTTCAAACATATGTAAGTGATTGCAGGAGGTTCTCATGGTTCCCATCTTTCTGGCATCGACCACACCCTATTCGGGCAAGACCCTCATCGCGCTCGGTCTGGCGCTCAAGCTCCGGGAGCAGGGGTTCTCCGTGGGGTATATCAAACCGCTGGGGACAACACCGGTGATGGTCGGCAAGGACCTCTACGACGCCGACGCGGTCTTCATCAAGGAGGCGCTCGAGCTGCCCGAGCCGCTCAGTACGGTCTCGCCCTTCGTGCTGGACTACGAGACCCAGACCCGGATCTTCACCGGTCAAGCGCCCGATGCGAAAGCACGCGTCCTCGCAGCTTTCCGATCGCTTAAGGCAAAGGACTTCATCCTCCTGGGCGGCCCGGCCAGCCTGTTCGAGGGCGGCCTCCTGGGCATCAATGTCCTGTCGCTCATGACCGCGCTCAATGCCAGGGTCCTGATGATCGAGCCCTGGGCGGGAGAGCTGACCGCCGACACCCTGCTCGGCATGCGCAAGCTTATGGGAAAGCGTTTTCTCGGCGGGGTGATCAATAAGGTCTCTCCCGCGGCAGCCGGATATGTGAAAGAGACGGTCCGACCCTTCCTCGAAAAGGCAGGCGTCAAGGTCTTCGGCGTACTTCCCCGGGACAAGTTCCTGGGCTCCATCAGCGTCCGGCAGATCACCGAACTGCTGCATGGAAAGGTCCTCTGCGGCGAGAACCAGCTCGATGAGTTCATCGAGAACTTCTCCATCGGCGCCATGGACGTCGACAGCGCACTCAGCTATTTCCGCAGGACGCCGAACAAGGCGGTCATCACCGGCGCTCACCGGTCCGACATCCAGCTCGCGGCGCTCGAGACCTCAACGCGATGCATCATCCTCACCGGAGGCCTGTCCACGAACGATGTGGTCATCGGCAAAGCCCAGATGAAAGGTGTACCCATCATCTCCGTGTCGGACGACACGTTCACGACCATCGACAAGATCGAGGCTACCCTGGGCAAGACCCGCATCCGAGAAAAGGCCAAGATCGACCGCGCCCGTGAGCTGCTCGATCTCGAGTTCGACCTCAAGCGGCTGCTGAAAAGCGTGAAGATCTGAGCGTACAGAACGACAACTCTGCGAACCGGAGACCCTTCCTGCCATGGAAAAAAAGACGATGCAGCAGATCCTCCACGACCATCGCTCCTACTTCGCGTCCGGCGTCACGAAGGACCCGTCCTTCCGCCGGGAGCAGCTTCGGGTCCTCAAAAAGGCGCTCCTTGCCTGCGAGCACTCGCTCTTCCATGCGCTGAAGGAGGACCTGGGCAAGCCGGCATTCGAGGCCTATTGCGGAGAGACGGCCATCGTCGTCAACGAGATCGACCACGCCGTCAGACGCCTCCGAAGCTGGACGAAGCCGAAACGCGTACGGATGCCGCTGGCGCACTTCCCTGCCCGGGGCTTCGTGCAGCCTGAACCCTACGGCGTGGCGCTCATCATCGGGCCCTGGAACTTCCCGGTCCAGCTCATGCTAGCGCCCCTCGTCGGCGCCATGGCGGCCGGCAACTGCGCGGTGCTCAAGCCGGCCAACAGCGCACCCCACACCTCGCACCTCCTCGCGAAGCTGATCCGGGAAAATTTTGACCCGGCCTATGTGTCCATCATCGAAGGCGGGGCCGAGACGGCACAGGAGCTGCTCGCCGAAAGGTTCGATTGTATCTTCTTCACCGGCGGTCCCGCGACCGGGAAGCTCGTCATGGCCGCAGCGGCGAAGCATCTCACGCCGGTGACGCTTGAGCTCGGCGGCAAGAATCCCTGCATCGTGGACGCCGACA
>JAFNGD010000413.1:0-495 GCA_017885365.1 Nitrospirota bacterium | reverse complement strand
GTGATCGACGGCATCACCGGCGATGAACCCATCATGGTGGATGAGATCTTCGGCCCCCTCCTCCCGGTCATCACCTACGACGACCTGTCCGAGGCGATCGACTTCGTGGCGACCAGGCCGAAGCCCCTGGCGCTCTATTTCTTCTCCCGCGACAAGGCCCACCAGGCGAAGGTCCTCCGCGGGACCTCGTCGGGCGGCGGGTGCATCAACGACACGGTCATCCATGAGACCGTCACCGGCCTGCCCTTCGGCGGCGTGGGCGACAGCGGCATGGGCAAGTACCACGGCAAGGCGAGCTTCGACACCTTCACCCACGACCGAAGCATCGTCAGGAACAATTTTCTCGTCGACATCTTCCTGCGCTACCCGCCCTACCGGGACCACCTCACGTGGCTCAGAAAATTGTTCTGACCTGTTGACCACCCCGTGAAGGGGCATGATGTCTGCTATAATTCTCTCGTATGGAACAGCCGATCATCCAGGTCGATGCGTTCA
>JAFNGD010000412.1 GCA_017885365.1 Nitrospirota bacterium | reverse complement strand
GGCCCTAGAGAAGGGCATCATTTCGGAGAAGGAGACGATCACCAGACTCACCTTCGGCGACAGTGAGGGCTACAAGCAGGCGATGCAGCACCTGGGCGAAGGGAAGAATGAGTTCTACCGCCTTCTCGGACAGGGGACGCTGAAGGCCGCGGAGCGGTATGGCGGGAAGGACTTTGCCTGCGTGCTCGGCCAGGAGATGGCGGGTTACGCGACCGGCGAGGTCTTCTTCACCTCGCAGGCGCTCGGCCTCAGGCATTCGCATCTGGACAGCGGCGGCTATTCCTACGACCAGAAGGAGAAGGGCAAGGAACCGGCGAAGGCCGTGGACTTCCTGGTAAAGGACGAACAGGGGAGAGTGCTGCTTACCTCCATGGTCGCCTGCCTCTTCGCACGGGGCGTGTACACCGACGCGCTGCTGGCGGAATGTCTCAAGTCCGTGGGCTACGGCGCGCTCGCTGATAATCTCGGCAGCGTGTCAAAGAACATCCAACAGCTCCGTTGGAAAACCCGCATCGATACAGGCTACCGGCCCGAGGACGTGACGATCCCGAAGCGCTTCCTTGAGATCACGACCGGCAAGGGCCCCATGGACGGCGCGTATCTCTCGAGTCTCAAGGATCAGTATGCGAAGGCCATCCGGGGCCTGGCAGCGTCGGGTGCGGCCGAGGCCACGCCTGCGAAGAAGATCGGAACAAGCTGAAAGGTCGTTGACACGGAAGAGGCTGATGGGTAAGGCGATAAAGGCGGATACGTATTCAGACCTCCGGATAAAGCAAGGGATAGTAAGAATAAACACAAAGAAAGACTTTGCCTTATCCGCAGTTATCAGAAACTGTTTATCTGTGTCGCCTCGAGGCGCCTACTTTTGGAAATCAGTGTAAAAGGTTCTTCTCCGTATCTCTGTGTCTCCGTGGTGAGAAATCGTTTCGGAGGTGGTTATGTCGGAAACGTTCAACACCAAGAACATCTGACGTAGTCACCGAACTGAGGCCTAACCATGTCTACCGATCAGAACATCGGCCAGAGTGCGCCCCTCGGCGCCAGCATGCGGCGCGGCGGTGTGAACTTCAGCGTCTACTCACGGAAGGCAACAGCCGTGGAGCTGCTCCTCTTTGACCGCGAGGAGGACAGCCGTCCGAACCGCGTTGTCCGTCTCGATCCTGTCATCAACCGCACGTACCACTACTGGCATGTCTTCGTCCCGGACGTGAAAGCAGGACAGATCTACGGCTACCGGGTAGAAGGGCCGTACGATCCCGCGAAAGGGATGCGGTTCGATCCCTCCAAGGTCCTGCTCGACCCTTACGGCCGCGGCGTTGTGGTCCCGAAGAGCTACGACCGGGCCGCTGCCGGCAGGAAGGGGGACACCGCGGTGACGGCGATGAAGAGTGTGGTCGTGGATCCGCGGGCCTACGATTGGGAAGGTGACATGCCGCTGAAGCGTTCTGCGTCGCGGACCGTGGTATACGAGATGCACGTGGCGGGCTTCACGCGTAATCCGAACTCCGGTGTTTCGCCGGGTAAGCGCGGCACCTATGCGGGCCTGATCGAGAAGATCCCCTATCTCCAGAAGCTTGGCATCACCGCGGTCGAACTGCTGCCGGTCTTCCAGTTCGACAGCCAGGACTGCCCGCCGGGCAAGGTGAACTACTGGGGCTACGCGCCGGTATCGTACTTCGCACCCCACCAGGCATACAGCTCGCGCAGGGACCCGCTTGGCGCGGTGGACGAGTTCCGCGACATGATCAAGGCGCTTCACCGGGCGGGCATCGAGGTGATCCTCGATGTGGTGTTCAATCATACGGCCGAGGGGAACCACGACGGCCCGACGCTCTGCTTCCGGGGGTTCGAGAACGAGGCCTACTATATCCTGGAACAGGACAAACATTTCTATGCCAATTATACGGGGTGCGGGAACACCCTCGATGCCAATAATCCCATCGTGCGGCGCATGATCATCGACAGCCTTCACCACTGGGTGACGGAGATGCATGTGGACGGGTTCCGGTTCGACCTCGCGTCTATCCTCACGCGGGATGAACAGGGGACCCCCCAGGCGAACCCCGCTGTCCTCTGGGACATCGAGACGAGCCCGGTCCTGGCAGGCACCAAGCTCATCGCAGAGGCCTGGGATGCAGCTGGCCTGTACCAGGTGGGAAGCTTCGTCGGGGACATCTGGAAGGAATGGAACGGACGGTTCCGCGACGATACCCGCGGTTTCTTCCGCGGTGAGGAGGGATCGATAGCGCGCTTTGCCGACCGACTGATCGGCAGCCCAGAGATCTTCGGCCACGAGGAGCGCGAACCGGAGCAGAGCGTGAACTTCGTGACCTGCCACGACGGCTTCACGCTCAACGACCTTGTCTCCTACGATCGGAAGCACAACGAGGCGAACGGTGAGGACAACCGAGACGGCTCGGACGACAACAAGAGCTGGAACTGCGGCGTCGAAGGGCCGACCAACGATCCCGCGATCGAGGCGCTGCGGAACCGGCAGGTGAAGAACTTCCTGGCCGTCACGCTGCTCTCCATCGGCATGCCCATGGTCCTGATGGGTGACGAAGTGCGGCGGACCCAGCAGGGTAACAACAACGCCTATTGCCAGGACAACGAGCTCGGCTGGTTCGACTGGTCGCTCGTCGAAAAGCATGCCGATGTGCTGCGCTTCGCGCAGCTCCTCATCGAACGGCGACGGCTACGCGCGGCAGAGTACGAGAAACAGGGATTGACCCTCAACCAGATGCTGCGAAAGGCAAAATGCTCCTGGCATGGAACGAAGCTCAACCAGCCAGACTGGAGCGACCTATCGCACAGCGTGGCATTCACCGCGGAACTGCTGCAGGAGGGTTTGGTCCTGCACCTGATCCTGAACGCCTTTTGGGAGCCGCTCGAATTCGAGCTGCCTCAGCTCAGCGAAGGAAGGAACGATCCCTGGCGCCGGTGGATCGATACCGCGCTCGAGACGCCGAACGACATCGTCCCCTGGAAGTCCGCTCCCCCGGTCACCGGATTCATCTATCGGTCCGAACCACGGTCAGTCGTGGTGCTCTTTACGCGAAGGGGATGACGAACACTGCAAGCCGGACCTTGGAGGGAAACAATAGCGTCGTGATGTCCCGCTTGCCGTGGAGTCGCCTTAAAAAACAACAATATACCATCTTTTCCTTGTTGACGCGCATCTGTGGTCATGCTAAATTAAAACCGTTTTTAACACACATTACGTGCCATCCAGGTATCATCGCATGAAGGGCCTCTGCATCAAGTACGCCGCAGAACTGGTCCACGACACAATATACGGCACGGCATCATCGCGAAGCAGGGCTTCCTCCCATCAGTAGTTTATAAAGCAACCTCCCGAAAAACCAGTAAATTTACGAGTTACTGTCCCAACGTTTCTCAGTTACTATTATTGAGAAAAGATGCATCCCCATTCCGCCAGCTCCTCATCCAACGGCATCCCGGCGGCCACGGAAATGAGCGCTTACTATCTTTCAGGAGGTGTTTCATGCGCTTCAGATCGCAGCATCAGAAAAGCATTACATTGTTCCACCGGGTGTTCATGCGTGCCCTTCCCGGCCTCACCGTGCTGGTCCTGCTCGGGATGATGACCGCAGGATGCAAGAAAGAAGTCAAGGTCGTCGGTCCGACGGACGTCGAAGTTGCCGAGGCCGTCAAACAGGATGTGCAGGTGGCCAAGGAATGGGTGGGCAGCATGGACGGATCGGTCAACGCCGTGATCCGCGCCCAGGTCCAGGGCTACCTGACCAAGCAGGTCTACACCGAAGGGCAGCTCGTCAAACAGGGGCAGGTGCTGTTCCAGATCGACCCGCGGACCTTCCAGGCCGCAG
>JAFNGD010000411.1 GCA_017885365.1 Nitrospirota bacterium | reverse complement strand
CCGCGGGGAACAGGGTCACCGGTATAATACTTCGGGTTCTGATACTCCCCGGTGAATCGCACCGACGATGTCGCCCATGCGGCGGAGGTCGGCGCGGGTCCTGGAGCGTAGTGATACGTTATCTTCCCCCGGGTGAAAAGGTCCAGGAGGGGAACGGCCACCGCGGGGTTCACGACCGGATCCCTGAGGGGCAGCGTGACCACTTCGACGGCGGGGAGTCCCGCCGAATTGAGATATTCGCCGGCCCTCTTGAGGTTCATAGCGCTCGTGCTTCTCGCAAAGGGCAGATAACCGAAGAACAGCGTGATCAGCGAGGTGACCACGGCGGCGGACACGATGAAGGACCGCACGTCACGCCGCCCGATCAGCTGGAGCCCATAGGCCGCCATGAGCGCGAGCAGCGGGAGCATTGGCAGGAGGTACCGGAACCGTCTGATATCAACGAGGAACACGAGCACCAAGGGCCAGCTTATGATGAGAAAGGAGGGGTCTTTCTTTCTGAAAGCCACAAAGAAGGAGCAGACCGCAGCGATGGTCACGAAGGGATGGACCTGAAAAAAGAAGGTCGAGAGATGGCCTTCGCCCCACCGTTCCAGACCTGGCAGCTGATAACTCTTGAGCAGCACGAGCTGGTCCGCGATCACGTCTGCCTTGGAGACGGCCGCTACGGCGATCAGGGCGCCGGACAGCGCAAGGACCGCGAGGGAACGGCGGATGGCGGACGGGGGGTCCTTTTTCACCGCAAGCGCGGCAACGATCGCGAGCACGGAGAGGAACAGCCATGCCGAATATTTGCTGAAGACCGCCAGGAAGAGGGCGCACGACGCAAGCGCCACTCGTCGGCCCCCTCCCCGGTCCAGCGCTTCCATGCAGGTATAGATCGCCAGGGTGAGGAAGAACATGGTGGGAATGTCCACGAGCATGAGCGGCACCTGAGCGACCAGGCACGGCATGGCGAGCAGGAGCAGCCCCGCGGAAGAGCCGATCTCCGCGCTCCAGAGTTTCTTGCCGATCAGGAAGGTGAGCAGGACGGTCGATGAAAAAAGAAGGGTCGTAAACGTCTGGATGGCGGTCCGGTGTTCGCCGAACAGGGAATAGACCAGGCCGAAGAGGAACGGGACCGCCGGGAGGTCCGTCCACGGGATGATCGCCCTCCCCCATTCCTTCACGAAATACCCGGCGCCATACACCTCGAGGTGCTTGGCCTGCGTGAAGTACCGCGATGCATCCATGAGCAGCTCCGGCTCGCTCCAGAGCATGACGGCAACAGCAGCGGAGAGCAGAACGGGTGCGGCAAGGGGATTGCGCTCGATCACCGATAGCCGGGCGAGCAGGTAGGCGACGATGATACCGGGAACAAAGCGGACCATGATGCCGGCGGGACCGATGTCCGCATAGACCCACTTCCAGCTGAACAACCGGTTGTCGTCGGCTGAACGAAAGAGGTAGAGCGCGAAGATCGTCACGAGCGCCATCACGGCGACGACGAATGCGCCCGTTGCGGGATCACGTGGAGTCCTGCTGTCACTTGCCATACGTGTCGTCAGGCGCCGTTTGACCTCGTTGAACACCGGATATGGATCATTCCGGGGACAAAGGTGATTCCGGCCGTAACGGAGAGAAGGTGGTACGCCTCCTGCGGCCGGCCTGAGGGCGAGTCGCTTTCCGGATCATCTGCCGTTCCGCGGTCACCCGCGCTTTCGGAACAAATAGCCGACCAGCATCATCAGCCATTGGAACACCGCGGGCAGGTCGATGCCTCCGGGATGCGCAAAACCGGTCACAACGGACCGGATGCTCTTGATGTCCTGGCCAATTTCATCGAGCTGCGCGCGCATGCGCTCGGCGTCAGCTGCCAGTTCGTTCGACACGCTGTCGCGAAGTGATTCAGCATCGTCTGCCTCGGGACCAAGCTCGAGGCGGCCCGCGGTAACGACGGCGACCGCCGCCAGCAGCATATCCGATCCCGCCACGGCAAGGGCAGCCAAGGCGGGGCCGAACAAGGGCACGAGGTACAGGTAGAGCGCAGCGTTCAGCATCGCCAGGGCGAGAAGCCCGAAAAGCGCTGCCGCCAGGACGAGCGACACCTGGCGCACCGCTCTCCGGAGATACAACCGGACCAGGATGGTCTCCGCCTTCGCAAGGAGCCGCAGTTTCGCAATCAGTTTATCCATGTGCTACTCCCTCTTGCTCAACAGCCGTCCCGTCAGCACGCCGAGTGCGAAGATCACGAGCGCCGTCTTCGCCGGAACGTCCTTCAACTGCAGGTCCAGGCCGCCCATGAACTCCTCGGCCTGCTTCAGGATGTCATGCAACCAGCCGCTCGCGGCCTCGCCCTCCCCGAGCGGTGCCGCACCGGCCGCGGGTTGCGCCGCGTCCTGTCCTCCCGCCCGGGAAAGCGACTCCAGCTGCGCCTTGAGCTCCTCGATCTCGGTCCGAATGTCCTTGTCCGTCATGGTCTTCTCCTCACCTACGATGGCATTGATGAACTAATGGTAGCACAGTCCGCGGAAATTGGCAAAGGCCCGGATGACAGCCTGGTCCGCGTGGCGCCCCGTCGCCTTCCCGGGCAGAAACAGAGGGTACTGATGCGATCAGAACGTATCGGTCGCTCCGGCATGTAGCCGCTCCTCAGAAGTGCAGTTCCACTCCCGCGAGGAAGCTTTTTTCGATAAGCGAGCGGAACTCCGTCTCCTTCCCCCCGACCGCGATGCTGTCGATCGTGAACAGCTGGACGCGCTTCGCGACCTGCCACTCCACGATCACCGAGGCCAGCCCGGAATTCTCCTCAAGGCTGCGCACGAACCGCGCCGTCACGTCCAGCACGTTCCTGATCTCCCGCTCCTGCACCTGCGCCATGAGGTAGTAGCGCCGCAGGAACGGCATTCCCGGGTTCAGCGTTTCCGCAAGCGTCTTCGCGGAAAGACCTGCCAGCGGCCCGTTGCTGAGGTAGCCGGCAGCAGCGTGCTGCCGGAGGCTGTAATAGTTCCGCGCCTCATCGTCATCGTAGCCGGCGCCGTTGTACAGGAACTCGAGGCTCAGCGTCTCGCCGGACAGGAAGGTGTAGGACCCGCCTACGGTGACCGTGGCGAAGGGCCGGGACGACTGCTCATTGACGGGCTCCATGCCGCCGCCAAGCGGGTTTGCCGGGTCAAGCACGGGATAGAGGACGTCGGTCCCTTTCGATACGATGCCGTCATAGTAGATCACCACGGCATCGGACGCGGTCCACTGGCCGTAGCTGCCCAGCCGGAAGCGCTCGTGCTGTGGCGCATAGCCGATCACGCTGACCTGCGAGCTGCTGCCCATGACGTCTATCTTGAGCGCCCGGATGGGCCGGAGCGACGCGCCGAAAGCGTTTTCCTCCCGCTGCGTCTCGTCGATGCCCATGATCGTGACGTTCCTGCTCGGCATATATACTACGCGGCCCATATACTTCCCCTCGACCTCGGCCTTGGGGTTCGCCTTTTCCGTGTCCTTGAACAGGATGTTCGAGGGGCTTACGAGGAAGGACGCACCCCAGAGCAACTTCTCCTTGCCGAAGGAAACGAACAAGTCGTCAGCGAGCTTGGGCTGGACCATCCACTCGTTCACGTAGAACCGCGCCTCGCGGTCGCGCTCGCCCGCCGGCATGCCGTCCCGCCACCAGGAGGCCGTGGCGGAGAACCGCGGCTTGAACGTCCAGTTCAGGCGGGGCGTTTCGATGGTGAAATCCGGCAGCAGGAGCACTTCCGTTGAATAGCGCGGCAGGCGCAGGAAGGCGTTGTCCGGGTTCTGCGACGAGAGGGAGGGTTCCTGCATGGATCCGATCGTCTGCACGCGGAAACTCTTTGTGAACCAGTCGCTGCTGTCCTGTTGTACTTGCTCCTCCGCCCGTGTGGCTAACGGCAGGGCCAGGGTGCAGAGGACCAGCATGCAGGCGATACTGTTCAATGTACTCCGCATAATGCTGTTGGCCCCCCAGATGCGCTGGATAAATTAGAAGCGATATCCGATTCCGATCTCGACGCTCCTGGCTGTTACGCGTTGTTGATCATAAATAGTATCGTCGCGAAGAAAACCAGACAGAAATACGTGTTCGCTGATCATGCGATCCATCCCCAGCGACGCGCGCAATCCGAAGGGATGCCGGCTGCTGTGCTCGGCGAAATACCCGACCGTCCCTATTTGCGCAGTCACGATTCCAAACAGCACGGCCTCGACCAGCAGGCCAACTTCTGTATAATCTGCGTTACCGGCAGCGCTGCTGAAAACCCGGTGCTTGCCGATCTCGATGCCCCAGCCGCGCCCGCGCTCGTCTTGGGGAATATACTGCAGTAATTGGACCGCGTAATGATCGTTCGTCTTCTGCATGTCCGGAGCCTCGGCATCCGTTGAGGTTCGTCCGAGGCCGCCAAGAAGGCGAATGCGATATTCATCGGCGCTCACGACGCAGGGAAATGAAAGCAGCAAGACTACTCCTGAGATTACATACGATAGGATGTTATACTTCCTTGCATGGCACATCGATCAATCCCTCCGAGTAGTGGATTGGACATCACCGCACCAGCACATTCAGGTTAAACGTGGAATCCGGGACCGTCTGCACCCGGATGTGTGAATAGGTCAGCGTCGTCACCTTGTCCTTCTGGATCGCGTCCCGGATGGCCAGCTCGGAGACAAAGGGGATCTCTTCATTGTCCGGGGTCCTGACCCGGTTGTCGTACCGGAACTCCGCGGTCTTGAAGAGCTTGCCTGAGATCGTGTAGAACTCCGCCTTCACGCCGACCAGCCGCTCCTTGGAGACCCAGTACCGGATGCGGTCGTAGGTAACGTTCTTGTTCGCAGCCTTCAGGTCGAGCACGTAGCAGGCCTCGCCCTTGATGGTCTCATCACCAGAGAGGACACCACTGTAATCCTCGGCATAGTCGGTCGAGGCGATGTCCCCGTTCGCTGCGTCGCCCATCAGCTTCTGGCGCGGGGAGATCGAGACCGGCTTCTTGAGCCCCGAACGGATGAACCACATGTTTCGGTCCACCATCAGCACCATCCGGTCGTTCATGGCCGGCGGGCTCGTGTACCGCGCAAGCGTGTTGTTCCCCTTCACCGTAACGGTCAGGCCGCGCGTTTCGGCCGCGCCTTCCTCATTCGTCGTGATCCGGATGTCCCAGATGATACCGGCCAGGTTCCCCCGCGCCCGGTCGGCGTGCGAGAGGATGTCTTTGACTGTCCGGTCATCGGCACGGGCCGTGCCCAGGGAAAGCATCAGACAAGCAATGACCATTCCTGTTCTCACTATCGTGCTCATGGCGACATTCCTCCTGGCTCTGAATCCAATACTAGTCATATTTTTCACCGCAGAGTTCGCAGAGCACGCGGAGAACAACTGGAAACTTAATTGAAGCTCCCTGCTGCAAGCTGCAGGGAATCCTCGATCCTCAAGGTACTATTTTATTCTAATCGCTCGCTAGCCCCGCAGCAAGCCACGGGGAATGCGCTCGCTCCTGGATTCATTGCGCGATTTCTTAAAAAATCTCCATCTCTGTTCAAGAACTTGAACCTCTCTGCGTTCTCAGCGCTCTCTGCGGTAAAACCTTTTTAAGGTTACGTAATATTCACTGCATCGATCTTCTTGAACAGCTCCTGGACAGCCTCGGGAGAGGCCGGTCCCGATGACCAATGCCGGATCATACCATCCTTGTCGATAAGGATAACATTTGACACGCCCTTTTTCAGGTCATAGGCTTTGAAGACCTGACCTTTCCAGTCGAGAAGAATGCAGTCCCCGTCCTTCTTGAAATCATTTCTGATCTTGCCTTTAAGGAAGAACGGGACACTGCTCACATCGGCGATCCCTTGGACCACAACGTGGTCGGCGTATTTTTCCCTGATGGCCTTTGTCCACGCAGCGTTCTGAGAGCTTCCTTCCTTGTCGCTTGCGATGAGCACGACAATGTGGCCCTCGTACTGCCGCAGGCTGAC
>JAFNGD010000410.1 GCA_017885365.1 Nitrospirota bacterium | reverse complement strand
GTATAGTTCTTGGCAGCCGACCGGAGCATGGTCGGGCCGCCGATGTCGATGTTCTCGATGGCATCCTCGAGCGTGCAGCCCGGCTTTGCAACTGTCTGCTCGAAGGTTTTGAGGTTCACGACCACGAGGTCGATGGGCTCGATGCCGTGCTGCTTCATCTGCTTCACATGCTCGGGATTGCCGCGCCTGCCGAGCAGGCCGCCATGCACCTTGGGGTGGAGCGTCTTCACCCGTCCGTCGAGCATCTCCGGGAAGCCGGTGAACTCCGATACGTCCTTCACGTGCACACCGCCGTCCCTGAGGAGCTTGGCCGTGCCGCCGGTTGAGAGGATCTCGATGTTCAGTTGATCGAGCGCCTTGGCGAGGTCCAGGACACCTTCCTTGTGAGAAACACTGATGAGCGCACGCGTCACTTTGGCCACGATTGATGCCTCCGGAATGAGGTTGTTGATAGCAGGTGTCACAAATTGTAACCCGAACGCACGGGGAAAGTCAATTTATGTTCTTACCGGTTCCTTGATCGGTCAGCGGAAAGTTCCCGATAACCGTAAGCGCCTTCGGGATGATCTCGATATCAAGCCTTGACGTGTCTCCGCGATAGATCTCGCCGTCCACATGCACAGGCACCGGCACCGCGCTCTCCACCCGAAGCTTCGTCACCTGCTGCATCGATGCATAGCGCTTCACGCGGTCGAGCGTGCCCTGGAACACCTTCGGCAGATGCCAGAGCAGCCGGGGAACGCTGATGGGTTTCACGAAGGTGACGTCGAGCAGGCCGTCATCGAGCTTCGCGTGCGGCGTGAGCCTGNNGTCCCGAGGGTCGTGATGAGCGCCAGGACATAACGGAGCCGGCCGCTTGCCGGCCACCGGATGCCGTGGCTGTTGTGGTTCACCGCCGCGTCGAACCCGATGCCAACGACATTCACGAAGCAGAGGCCGTTGATGGTCCCCGCGTCGATGGTCTGCGTCCGTCCTGCAACGAGGATGTCCACCGCCGCCCGGACGTCGTTGGGAATGCCGAGGGACTTGATCAGGTCGTTGCCCGAACCCGCCGGTACGATGCCGAGCGGGGTCTCGCAGTCCAGCATGGCGCCCGCGATCTCGTGGACAGTCCCGTCCCCGCCGATGGCCACGATGGCGTCGAAATCCCTGCACGAACGAAGCGCGATCTCGGCCGCGTGCTTTGGCGCGGCGGTGAACTCCAGATCGAATTCAATATTCCGCCGTCCGAGCAGCTCGACGACCTGCGCGGCAATATGCCGGCTGCGGTGCGTGCCCGCAGCCGGGTTCGCGATGAGCTTGAACTTTTTCATGCAGAGGACATTATAGGGGGGCGGATCAAGGCAAGTCAAATGCATGTGCGAGACAACCGAGAAGCTTATGCTGTCACCGTACCGTCGAGCACCTCCCGGATCTTTTTGAGATACTCCTGCGGAGACGCCGGCTTCGCAATGAACTCGCTGCCATGCGGGAGGGCTTCCCGCCGCACTTTGTCAGCTGTGTATCCGCTCGAAAAGATGACTTTGGTCCCGGGTTTCATCCTCTGTACCGCATCGAACACATCTCTGCCGCTTTTCTTCGGCATGATCATATCAACGATCATGAGCTGAATTTCATCCTTCCGCTCGGCGAACTTTCTGATCGCATCTTCACCATGTTCCGCGACAACGACGGTATAGCCGTGCTCGGTCAGGATATCCCGAAAGAAGGTGCGTAATGTCGCATCATCCTCGGCAAGCAGGATGGTCTCGGTCCCGGTCATCCCGGGTGATGCAGTTGGAGATTTTTCCTTCTGCTCGACCTTTCCTCGATGGACGGGGAAATAGATCTTGAATGTCGCTCCCTTGCCGACCTGGCTGTATACCGTGACATAGCCTTTATGCTGCTTGACGATCCCATAGACGATGGCCATACCCAGCCCCGTTCCACGCCCGACCTCCTTGGTCGTGAAGAACGGCTCGAAGATCTTTTGCTTCGCCTCCTCATCCATGCCAAGGCCCGTGTCCGTGACCGAGATCACCGCGTAGGTCCCCGGAGCGCCGATTCCATGAGCGCTGACAACTGCGTCGGCTATTTCCAGCAGATCCGTCTCAACCGTCAGGTGTCCTCCCTTCGGCATGGCATCACGGGCGTTCGTTGCCAGGTTCATCAATACCTGCTCGATCTGACCCCGGTCGGCCATGATGACCGCGTCACCCCGCAAGATCGTCCTCATCTCTATGTCCTCGCCGATGATCCTGCGAAGGAACTGCTCTTGTCCGGCAATGATCCCGTTTAGGTGTGTCGGTTTCACGTTCAGGACCTGTTTTCTGCTGAAGGCGAGGAGACTGTTGGTCAGGTGGGCGGCCCGGCCCGCTGATTCGAGGATCTGGTCCACATTGATCCGAAGCGGATCATTGGCTGCCATTTTTATCTGGAGAATGCTCCCATACCCGATGATCGCCGTGAGAATATTATTGAAGTCGTGGGCCACGCCGCCGGCCAGTTGACCGATGGATTCCATTTTCTGCGCCTGGATCAACTGGGCCTGGAGCCGCTGCCGTTCCTCTTCAGCGTTCTTTCGCTCGGTAATGTCGCGCGACACAGCGGCTATGGCGATCGGCGCGCCCTGCGGACCAGTGATCACGAATGCTGCCATCTCCAGGTCGACAGGGATCCCGGTCCGGAAATCGCGAAGCCGGGTTTCCCCTCGCCAGAAGCCTTCTTTCATGATGGCCGGAAGAATTTTTTCGAGTGCCTGCTGGAACGAGCTTTCCATGAAGAATTCCAAGATCGTCTTGGTGCACGCCTCTTCGCGGCTCTCCAGGCCCACCAGGGCAAGGCCTGCGTTGTTCATGTAGGCCACCTTCCCATCCAAGGTCGCCATGCCGATCATATCGCGGCTCATCTCAATGACCGAGACGAGTTTTTGATGCTCTTCCTCCGATGCCCGAAGGTCCCGCTCTCTCACGGCAAGCCTGTCGGCCATATGATCAAATGACTGGCCCAGCCTTCCCATTTCTCCGCCTGCTACCAGTTCGGAGACCCTGACCTGGAGATCACCCTTGGCCAGGCTTTCAGAGGCCCGTTCCAATACGGTCAAACGGTCTGCGATCGAGCGCTTGCCGATCAGCCAGGCGAAGGCAACCGCCACCATGAGGACCGAGGTCAGGATGGCGATGTTCACCAGGAGCTCCTTACGGGCCTTGGAAAGGACGGCGCCAAGAGGGATGTCCGCCTGGATATAGATATAGGGGATCTGCTCGCCGGGAAGCCGCAGCTTGCGATAGGTGATGATCCGCGGATCGCCGGAGTTGCTGATCCCCTGGAATGTGCTCACTTCAGGCCCTTCCCTCATGATCCGGAACAATACCGGATCGTACTGCTTCCCGGAACTCTTTTCAGAGCCCGTGGAGCTCCCCAGGATGACCCCCCGGTGGTCAATGAGGATATACCGGGTCCCTGGTGTCAATTGGGAATGCTCTAAAATATGTTCGAAATAGGGCATCTTAATGCCGATATTTACGACGCCGAACAGGACATCANNCCACTGGCACGCGCATTGATAAAATACCGCCGGTCGGATATGCTGAATGGTTTGGCATCAACGGCTTGTGCCCAGACATTGCCTTCACGATCGGCCACGTAGATATTTGAATACCATGCGTTGAGCCGATGCAGTCTGCGAAGGATGGGTTGGACCTTGGATGTCTGGTGATTCCGGACATCAGGCAGCTGGGCCAGGGTGATCAACAACTGCTCCGCAGCGGAAACCAGGTTCTGCTGCTCCGAAGTAAGCTTATCAACGAGCTGATAGGCCTCTCTGCGCGCATCAGCGATCGCGTCATTTCTCGATCTCATGCCCGAATAGATGATGATGCCGATCGCAGGGATCGCCACGATCAAGATGAGCAGGAATAACTGCGCTCGTATCGATATTGAAAATAGTCTGTTCATACTGCCTTCCGCTCGTGCGTGATTGTTGTCAGGCGATGCTGCCGCACCGGAGCCGCCTGAACGTACTGACAACGCGAGGTAACCATCGTGGTATCGTTGCCCCTGTTGTCCCGGTCAATCAAGCGTTGGCCATCCTCGTCGATCAGGACGCAGGTCGGATACCCGGTGATCATTCTATGCCGAACTAGAGAGAAGTATAGCAAAAAATGCGGGACAAATAGGATGCTTGTAGAGAATACGTTACGGTGGAGCAATGGCAGGATGCCGTTGAATCAAATAAGGGGGGACTTCCAGTCCCCCTTATAACCCCCTCGGCAAGGATGACATTCATCACCGCGCCAAGGCGCGGGGTATTTTGTCATGGTCTAATAAAGAACAAAAAATGGGGTTCTGGAGGAAGATATCTTTGCACGTTCGTGCAAACTTCGGGTTCATCATGCTCATGCTCCGGATTGCTCCGGATTGCTCACGGTTTCATCTTGAGCGCCGCCTTCATCAGCACCAGCAGCTGCCCGGCAGTTCCCTTCTTGTTCGCCATGATCTCATCGCTGAGAGCCTCTTCGTCCTTCGGAGGAATGGCCCCGGCATCCTTCTTCCTGAGCTGCATCGCACCCGACGGACAGGTCGGGACGCAGAGGCCGCAGCCGATGCACCTGCCCGGATCGATCTTCGCCGAGCCCTCGGGCCCGGTCAGGCTGACCGCGCCCACCTGGCAGCGGGCAACGCAGGTGCCGCAGTGCACACACGATGCGAAAATAACCTCCGCATGATAGCTGGTGGACCAGAAGTCCACGGGCCGCGGCAGGTGTTTCTGGTACGAGAGCATGCCGCAGCAGCAGCCGCAGCA
>JAFNGD010000409.1 GCA_017885365.1 Nitrospirota bacterium | reverse complement strand
CGCAGTAACGGTCCTTCACGGCCACCGTGACGCGCTGTTCGGCGGCCACGCACCCGAACCGTCCGAGGAGAACCTCGCCGAGCTGTCGGGCAGCATCAAGAAGGGCCGCTTCGACATCGGCCGTGCCGTGGACGGCGACGCCGACCGGTTCGGCGTCCTCGACACGGACGGCACGTATATCAATCCGAACCAGGTCCTTGCCCTGGTCCTGGACTATCTCTGCCGGACGCGAGGATGGAAAGGCGGCGCAGCGCGCTCCATCGCCACTTCGCACCTGGTGGATGCCGTCGCCAAGAAGCACGGCATCGAGGTCTACGAGACCGGGGTCGGCTTCAAGTACATCGGCGACCTGCTCGTTCAGGGAAAGATCATCTTCGGCGGCGAGGAGAGCGCCGGGATGACGATCAAGGACCATGTTCCCGAGAAGGACGGCGTCCTTGCCTGCATGCTCGTGGCAGAGATGGTGGCAAAGGAGCGGAAGTCCGTCAGAGACCTTCTGAAGCGGCTGTACAAGGAGGTCGGCGTCATCCTGAACCAGCGCATCAACATCCATCTGACCGAGGCGAACCGTAAGGCCGTCGGCGACCGGCTCAGTCAACCGCTGACCGAGCTCGACGGGCTCCGCGTCAAGGGCAAGAAGACGACCGCTGACGGGACGAAATACATGCTCGAGGACGACAGCTGGGTGCTGATGCGCGCATCGGGCACCGAACCGGTGGTGAGGCTCTACGTGGAGTCCTCATCGGAGGAAAAGATCAACGTGCTGGTTGAGGCGGGCAGGAAGTTCATTCTGGGACAGTGATTAGTCATTCAGTAATCAGTAATTTGTTGTTACGGTAGGATCTGCTGTTCAATAACTTAATCACAACTCACTTAATAACTGGTTCTACTGGAGGAACAATGAGCGAGATCATTGACGTTTATGCGCGAGAAGTGCTTGATTCCCGCGGCAATCCCACGGTCGAGGCCGATGTCATTCTGGAGAGCGGCGTTATGGGGCGCGCCATCGTGCCCAGTGGTGCCTCCACCGGCGAGCGGGAGGCCCTGGAACTTCGGGACGGCGGCTCGCGATACCTCGGCAAGGGCGTCAAGAAGGCCGTGAACAACGTCATTGAGGTCATCGGGCCGGTCATCACCGGGATGGACGCAACGGAGCAGGCGGTGATCGACGGGACGATGATCGCCCTTGATGGGACCGAGACCAAAAAGAAGCTCGGCGCGAACGCAATCCTGGCGGTTTCCATTGCCGTTGCCAAGGCGGCAGCCGAGGAAGCCGGCCTGCCGCTCTACCAGTATTTGGGAGGTCCGAACGCCAAGGAACTGCCGGTGCCGATGATGAACGTGATGAACGGCGGGGCCCATGCTGACAACAATGTGGACTTCCAGGAGTTCATGATCATCCCTGCCGGCGCCAAGAGCTGCACCGAGGCCATCCGGATCGGCGCCGAGGTGTTTCACAGCTTGAAATCGGTGCTGAAAAAGAAGGGATACAACACGGCGGTTGGAGACGAGGGCGGGTTCGCCCCGAACCTTAAATCGAACGAGGAAGCCGTCCAGGTGATCCTCGAGGCCATCCAGAAGGCGGGATACAAGGCCGGCAAGGACGTGTTCCTCGGGCTCGATGTCGCGTCAAGCGAGTTCTACAAGAACGGCGTCTATAACCTTGAAGGAGAAGGCAAGAAGCTGACTGCGGATAAGATGATCAAGTTCTACGAGAACTGGATCCGGCAGTATCCGATCATCACCATCGAGGACGGCATGTCGGAGAAGGACTGGAAGGGGTGGAAGGTGCTGACCGACCATCTCGGGAGCAAGGTCCAGCTTGTGGGCGACGACATCTTCGTGACGAACACGAAGATCTTCAAGAAAGGCATCGACGAAGGAATCGGCAACTCCATCCTGATCAAGTTGAACCAGATCGGCACGATGACCGAGACGCTGGACGCCATCGAGATGGCGAAGCGGGCTGGGTACACTGCGGTCGTCTCGCATCGCTCCGGCGAGAGCGAGGACGCCACCATCGCCGACCTGGCCGTGGCCACGAATGCCGGCCAGATCAAGACCGGTTCCCTGTCCCGCACCGACCGCATCGCCAAGTACAACCAGCTCATCCGCATCGAGGAAGAGCTGGGAGATGCTGCGAAGTACCGCGGTAAGGATGTGTTCTATAGTATCAAAAAGTAATCTGCGCTTCAACAGAAGCCGGAGATCGGAGGACGCCTCTCGATCTCCGGCCTTTTTTGTTTTGAAAAGGGAGTTATATGATATAGTCATAAGGAAACCAGTGCTGCCTGTTACGTGGATGTGATGAGCAGAATAGGGCAGATGTGACAAGCCGTATTGGTGATCATTTCACGATTTACAAGCTATTGAAAAGCGCTCGCGCGTATCATCCTTTCGCTCTGCTCAGTGCGGGCCCTGAACGAAGGAAAGGATCTCGAGTAGGGTAAAGGCAAGATCCTGCGCTGCGCTCAGAATGACATTTTCTCTGCTGGAAGACTTTTTCAGCATCCTGTTCAGCCCTGACCCTCACCACCCCGCTTCAGCGGTTAATTGTGCATAGGTGACAGAGTGTCTGAGCCATGCACTGATGCAGAGTGTGCATGTTGCTCGTCGTAAGCCGCAACGAAAGGTTCTGTCCATTGACCGGCTGATAGCAAGCGATGATCATCACCAGATAAACCATTGCTAAAACGGCATAGGTAGGTGCAGGCTTGATGTCTCTGGACGCTGAAAGGAATGCATGACCGCTTCCCTATCGAGCGAGAGAACAGTTTTCTGGCGTCAATCCCTTTCTGAACTCTTGGAACAATTGGACGCAGCCCCATCCGGTCTCTCGAGCAGCGAGGCGGCAGACCGGCTGAAGCGAGTCGGCCCGAATATGCTGCGGCCGCCGCGAAAGCGGGCACTGGTCCTTCAGTTCCTCTCCCGGTTCAAAAACCCCCTGGTCATCATCCTTCTTTGCGCAAGCGCTGTGTCCGCATTCACCGGAGATGTGACCAGCTTTCTGATCATCAGCTCCATTGTTATCATGAGCGTAACGCTGGATTTCATCCAGGAGCACCGGGCAGGCAAGGCGGCCGAAGAATTGCGCCAGTCAGTTGCCATCCGCGTCCAAGCGCTGCGCGACGGAAAAAGCATTGAAATTCTCGCCGCAACGTTGGCGCCCGGCGATGTCGTGTCTCTTTCCGCAGGTGACCTGATTCCCGGCGATGGGCGGGTGCTGACGGCGAAGGATTTCTTCGTGAAGCAGGCGCTCCTGACAGGCGAATCCTATCCCGTTGAAAAGTTTTTCCGCGATCTGCCTGACGCAGGGCAGGACATGGCCGATGCAGTGAACTCCGTGTTCATGGGCACGTCCGTGGTGAGCGGTTCTGCCACGGTGCTCATCTGCCGCACCGGGCCGAACACCTCTTTGGGCGAGATCTCCGATACGCTCACCACAAAGGCGCCTCCTACCTCTTTTGAACAAGGCACCCAACGCTTCGGGCTCCTGATCATGCGATTTACGATCCTGCTCGTCCTCTTTGTTCTATTGGCCAATGCGTTTTTCCACCGGCCCTGGCTCGAATCCTTCCTATTTGCCGTGGCCCTTGCGGTGGGTCTTACCCCCGAGCTCTTGCCCATGGTTGTTTCCGTGACACTCGCACGGGGCGCCATGCGCATGGCACAGAAGAAGGTGATCGTCAAAAGGCTTGAATCCATTCACAACCTGGGGAGCATGGATGTGCTGTGTACGGACAAGACCGGAACGCTCACCGAGGCCCGCATCCATCTGGAGCGCCACGTGGACGCTCTCGGACAGGACAGCAGCCGCGTTCTTGAGCTGGCGTACCTGAACAGCTTCTTTGACTCGGGTCTGCGGAGCCCGATGGATGAAGCTATTCTCGAGCACAAAGAGATCGAGACGGCAGCATGGAAGAAGATCGACGAGGTCCCCTTCGATTTTGAGCGGCGACGAATCTCTGTGATCGTTGACAACGGGCAGAAGAAGCTCCTCGTTGTAAAAGGCGCTCCTGAGGACATTCTGCGTCTATCGACCAAGTATGAGGCAAATGGGGAAACAGATCTTAAAGAACTTGACGAAGCCGGCCTCGCCGGGATACGGACGCTCTCGGAAACCTTTGCGAGCGACGGCTTCCGCGTGCTCGGTGTTGCCTGGAAACAAGTAGAGGCGACCGAACACCATGCCGTGATCGATGATGAGACAGCGCTGGTCTTTGCAGGGTTCGCCGCTTTTCTTGATCCGCCGAAAAAGAGCGCTCAAGAGGCCCTGGCCAAACTCGCTCATGCCGGGGTGGATGTCAAGGTCGTGACCGGCGACAATGAACTGGTGACCCGGCATATCTGCGAAAAGCTCGGCCTGCCGATAACCGGGCTATTGACCGGCGCAGAGATGCAGGTCATGGATGACAACGCGCTTGCGGCCCGCGTAGAGAATGTGAACCTCTTTTGCAGGGTCAACCCCGCGCAAAAGAACCGGGTCATCCTCGCGTTAAAGCAGCGCGGTAGGGTCGTCGGGTATATGGGCGACGGCAT
>JAFNGD010000408.1 GCA_017885365.1 Nitrospirota bacterium | reverse complement strand
GCTCTCTCCCCCTCTGTGACCTCCCGAAATCCTCTTCTTTGAATCTAAATCCTTTGCCTAATATCCGTTGAAGTTCGTTTAACCCTGAATATGTCCAGAATTTAACCAGCTTTCTTTTACTGAGCTGCTTTTATTTCAAGATCTGCATTTCTCTGCGACCTCTGCGACCTCTGCGGTAAAACATCTTTCAATTTTTCATAGAACTTTTGACACTACCGGGACGGGACGATAAGGATAGTATATCAGACGCGGAACAAGCAACAATGGAGATCAGGGGGATCGCAGAGAAGGAATGCTACAGGGGGCTTTTTTCGAGGACCGCAGCCTCGACGCCGTTCTCGAAGAGGTCGAGGGTCCTGGCGATGGACTCGAAGTGGAGCTTGTTCAGGTGGTCCCGGTCCAGGGCGCGCTTCCGCTTCTTGTTCAGGAACGAGAGGAACACCACGCTCTTGTAGATGCGCTTGTTCGTCTTATAGGAGAACAGTAAGCGGTCAAGAGAGTTCGCCATGAACAGGTCGTTCCGCCGCTGGACCACCCTGCTGAAGGTGACGGACTGCAGCCAGAAGGTCTTCTTGATCATGCTGTCGGCCTTCAGCTCGGCCCACGTATGCTCCAGGTTCCGCATGTCCTCAGTCAGGACCTCGTGGGCGACCGTGTCGGCGGCCAGATGGCAGAGATAACCGTAGGCAAAGGCCTTTTCGGCGTCCTGTTCTGCATGGTTCAGGAGCCGGAGCGCCACCTCCCAGCTGTGCGAGCTCTTGTCGTCAGGCAGGTACTTCTTCCCGATGATGCTGTCGGCCATGAGGTTCCCATACAGGAAGTCCTGGCGGTATTTTTTGATGAGGGCGTAGATCCCGGCGGGGATGAGCGGACCGTAGGCGAAGATCTCGTTGCCCAAGTACATATGGGTCAGCGGACCCCAGGCGAACGCAGAGGAAGGGACCAGCGAATAACCGATGATGAGAAGAACGATGAATGCCATGAAAACCAGCGTATCCTAAATAAGAGAAGAATGAGGCCGCCTGCCGCACAGGCCGGACAACAGATTAATGATAACTCTCTTATCTCCTACCGTCAACAGAAAAATGCAAAGGGTGGCCGAATGCCGCCGGGTTAATGGTTAATGTTGAAGCTCCCTGCAGCAAATTGCAGGGAAGCTTCGATCCTCAAGGCTGTATATTATCCTCATCGCTCGCTACCCCCCGCCAGCAAGCTGCAGGGAATGCACTCGCTCCTGGATTCACAGCCTGATCAGGTCCTCGTGCTGCTCTTCGTGAGGATTGATGTGGATCATGACATCCCCGATGTTCGGGAAGCCCTCGAAGATGCGCTTTTTGACCTCCGTGGCTATGGTGTGCGACCGCCGAACGGTCATCTCCGGGTCCATGTCGAGCTTCATGTCCACGATGAGATACTGGCCGGACCGGCGGCAGCGGATCTCGTGGACATGCTCCACGCCCTCAACCTTCTCGGCCAGTTTCACGATATCATCGACGCATTCATCAGCCAGCCTGCCGTCCATCAGCTCATGGGCTGCGCCCATGAAGGTCTCGTAGCCGATGTGGAAGATGAAAAGGGAAGTGAGCCCCGCGGCGATCGGGTCCATGATCGTCAGGCCGAAGAACGCTCCGGTCACGCCTATCAGCGTGCTGACGGAGGTAATGGCGTCCTTGCGGTGGTCCTTGGCCGCGGCGAGGATGGCAGGGCTGCCGAGTTTCTTGCCGATGACGATGGAATACCGATAGAGGGCCTCCTTGATGATGATCGTAAGAAAGGCCGCCGCGACCGCCACGGTCCCCGGCACCTCGTAGGCCCCGTCGATAATGGTATGCACGGAACGGTACAGGATCCAGCCGCCGGTCCCGAAGATGACCAGGGCCACAATGATCGCCGCGAGGCTCTCGGCCTTACCGTGGCCGTAAGGGTGCGCCTCGTCATAGGGCTGGCTGCCGATGCGCAGGGCGATCATGCTCGCAAGGATCGCGATGAAATCCGCGGCGCTCTCCATGCCGTCGGCAAAGACCGCCTCGGACCTTCCGAAATGGCCGGCAAGCAGCTTCATGGTCATGAGNNCCCGCGTTCACCCAGAAGCCGATCTGGATGACCCTGCCCGCACTACCGAACCGTTCAAGCCTGTCCAATAATACCTCCCGAGATCAATGTATGACACGGAGACGCGGGGACAGGGGGACGCGGGGACGAACCAGAGAGGATCCGCGGCAGTGATACACCATCCTCCGTCCTGACCTGTGACCTATGACCCATCACCGATGACCTGCTATTCCTCGAACTTCTTCCCCCGCAACCGCTTCTTCTCGCCAACCTTCTTCTTGGTCTCGAGGATTCGCTCCTTGAGCCTCGCCGGCCGGGGACGCTTCCGCCGGCGTTCCTTTTCCCGCTCCTGCTTCCTTGCCTGCTTCACCTGGAGGGCGGCCTGCGCGATCTTCCCGGCAAGGAGTCCGAGGGCGGCGATGCGGTTCATGGCTTGGGACCGCTCCTGCTGGCATTTGANNACGCACGTGGACGTCTTGTTGACGTTCTGCCCGCCCTTGCCGGCGGAGCGAATGAACTTCTCCACAAGGTCCTCCCTGCGGAGCTCCAGCTCGCGGAGGCGGCGCGTGAACGCATCCGCCGGCCCGGCCTTGTGTACGGAATGCTGCATAGGTGATTGTACTTAATTACTTCGTTGTTGACAAGCGGAGAAACTTACCCGGCCGGTCCTTCTGATATGACTGGAAATAAAGCGGGAAATATGCTAGATTTTGTTTACATTAAACCATCCGACACCCATCAGGAAGGCCCCATGGCACAACTCGACAAGCTCANNCAGCTCATCCCGCTCATCCAGGAGATCGCACCGCTCAACATGCGGGCCGCGCTCGCTCAGAAGAAGCCGTCGCGGTTCGAATACACCTTCGGCGGCAAGACCGTCGTGGTGCTGTACACGCCCGAAGGCGATAACGTCACTGCGAAGATCGCCATTCCCGGATACGATGAGGATGCTGCGGAGCCTGCAGCTGCAGGCGCGCCGAGATCCGCCGTATCGGGCGCCGAACCGGAGATCAACGTTCTGCTCCGCAAGATGTTCCAGATGGGCGCCTCGGACCTTCACATCACCTCGAACCACAAACCCCTGATCCGGCTCAGTGGCGATATGCAGGAGCTCTCCGACCAGCCCCCCATCAGTCCGGAGCGCATGAGCGCCCTCATCGGGGGCATCATGCTGCCGCACAACGCGGCCCAGTTCGAGGACATCCATGACACCGACTTCGCCCATGAGATCCCGGGCCTCGCGCGGTTCCGCGTGAACGTCTTCTTGGACCGCTTCGGCATAGGCGCGGTCTTCCGAACGATCCCCATGGACATCGTGACCGCCGAGAAGCTGGGGCTCTCCAAAGAGGTGCTCGACCTCTGCTTCCTATCCAAGGGGCTGGTCCTGGTCACGGGCCCCACGGGCTCCGGCAAGTCCACCACCCTCTGCGCGCTCGTGGACTATATCAACCGGCACCGGAAGGACCACATCATCACCATCGAGGACCCCATCGAGTTCGTGCATCAGCGGAAGCAATGCCTCATCAACCAGCGCGAGGTGCATGTCCACACCAAGTCCTTCGCCAACGCGCTCCGGGCAGCGCTGCGCGAGGACCCCGACATCGTGCTGGTGGGCGAGATGCGCGA
>JAFNGD010000407.1 GCA_017885365.1 Nitrospirota bacterium | reverse complement strand
GATGTGGGCGGCCAGGACTCCAAGGTGATCGCCCTGGACGAGAGCGGCAGGGTGGCGAACTTCCAGATGAACGACAAGTGCGCCGCAGGCACCGGGCGGTTCCTCGAGATCATGGCGACGTCCCTCGGCATCCCGCTCAGCGAGTTCGGCGGGGAGGCGCTTCTGGGGACCTCCGAGATCAGGGTGAACAGCATGTGCACGGTCTTCGCCGAGTCCGAGGTGATCTCTTTAAAGAACCAAGGCGCATCGCCGCGGGACATAGCCCGGGCTGTTCATCTTTCGGTGGTGGAACGGCTTGCCGCCATGCTGCACCGCGTCGGATATGACGGCACGGTCGTCTTCACCGGAGGCGTGGCCAGGAACCGCGCCATGGTGCAGCTGCTCCAGGAGAAGCTCGAAATAACTGTCCTGGCGCCCTCAGCTCCGGACATTGCAGGCGCCCTTGGCGCGGCGCTATACGCCTTGGAAACAGTGGATGTAGTGGTATAGGCATGCAACACAATTCAACGATGTTGACCGAGGAGGTCCTGATGAAACGGAATGTGCTTGCAGTATTGATCCTGTTGTGTATATCGATGTTCATGCCGCTTTCAGTATTGGCGGCTAATTATGTGAAGCCCGATGTATTCAAACAGTGGCTTGAGACCGGGAAGTCATTGGTCATCGTTGACATCCAGCCGGCCGATGATTTCGAGACGCAGCATTTCAGGGGAGCAATCGAGACGAACGCTTTCCCGGCGAAAACGGATGAAGAGAAAAAACGGATCGACAAGACGCTTCCGGTGATCAATGCATCGAAGAGCGAGGTGGTGATCATCTGCCCGCGCGGCAGGTCCGGCGCCAGCAACACCTATGACTATCTGAAGTGGAAGGGTATTTCGGAAAACAGGCTTTATATCCTTGAGGGAGGAGTCGATGGTTGGCCGTATAAAGAGCTATATATGAAAGGGCGATGACATACGGCAATGGATAGAGAACAGCCTTAGCAGGCTGTTGAAAAATGATTTTCGCTCCCTTTTCCGTCATTCCCGCGCAGGCGGGAATCCAGGATTTTCAGGCTGTTCCTGGACTGGATCCCCGTTTTCACGGGGATGACGAATTAGGCTGCAAGAGTTTCCTTTTTCAACAAGCTGTTAGATTGTTATCATGACTGACGTACTAATGAAGAGGACCCAATCAGGCCGCCAGACCTTTGCAATGCAATCGATAGACTCAGAGGTCCAGAACTTTCTCGACAGATGCACATCCTGCGGTGCTTGTACCAATGCATGCGCGTTTCTCGGGAAACGTGGTGCTCCCGATCGGATCATTGCCCAAGGCGATCCGGACGTATTTCTCTGTACGGGCTGCGGAGCGTGCGCAGGCCTATGCCCAGAAGGGCTTCTTCCGTCGGACGCATTCCTGTACGCCAAACATCGTCTGATCGAGGCAGGACAGGTCCCTGACCGCGTGTCGAAAGCCGTTCGTGCGGCGCGGCGCTATGTTCGGTGGGGGCATTCCTTTCCTTTTGCGCACTATTCCCGAACAGATACGGTGTTCTGGCCAGGGTGCTCGCTGGCCGGCATGTCGCCTGAGGTTGTGCATAAGACGCAACAGCTCCTGACTGAAAAGCTCGGCAAGAAGGTTGGGATCGCGCTGGACTGCTGCTCTGACCCTACGTATCAGATAGGCGACTTTGATACGGTCCGACGCGGAGCGCAGAAGATCAGGGCAGCACTTGAGCAGAAGGGGATAACGTCCATCATCGCGGCTTGTACGAATTGCATCAAGATATTGCGCAGGCATCTGCCCGGTGTGCGAGTCGATCACGTTCTGGAAGTTCTTCCCAATGCCACGGTGAAGTCACTGGCCGGACAAGAATGCTATCTCCATCATCCCTGTCCGACCTATCGTTTCGACGCCGTACAGGAACGGGCAAGGAGCCTGCTTGGGGAGCTTGGGGCCGGAGTGGTCGAACAGACGCGTCCCCGCTGCTGCGGGTTCGGCGGGAACGTGCACGCGCTCTCAACGGAATTGGCCGATGCATCGACAGAGGAGATCATGACTGCAGCAGGACAGGCTTCCATCGTTACCTACTGTATGGCCTGCAAGGACCGGTTCCTGCAGAAAGGAAGCAGGGTATACCATATCCTGGAGTTGCTGGTTTCCACCACACCGGCATCAAGATCCATCTCATCTGCGCATAAATGGTTCAACCGGTTTGTCTTAATGCTGAGCAAGAATTTACCCGGCAGTCGGCCGTAATCTTCAAGCTGGTCCTTTGTCGAAAAAGGGAATATGACGGACAGAACAGCGAACGAGGGGGGAGGCTCTTCGTATCTCGTTGTCAAGGAGGTAGGGTATGGAGCAGCATCAGGATGGAAGTGAGCAGAAGGATCGCGAGGAGCTGAGCAGACAGGACTTCCTGAAGGCGGCGGGGATCGCCGGCCTGGGCATGGCGGGTCTGGGTGCCATGATGAGCGCACCCGCTTTGGCGGAGGAGGCCAAGGAGGGGAAAAAAGGGAAGTACGTCATCGTCATCACCCATGGCGGGAACAATCCGAACCGGGCCATCTGGGCGCTGCTGATGGCGGAGACGATCCAGAAGAAGGGGATGGGCGACGTCCATGTCTGGATGACCATCGAGGGAGCGGAGCTCTCGAAGAAATCAGTGCCCGAGAAGATCGTCTCTCCCATCTTCAGCAAGTTCGGGAACGCCATGGAGATCATGGATCGCGTCAGGAAGAACGGGTGCAAGTTCGGCGTCTGTCCGCCCTGCGCCGAGTATTTCAGCGCCAAGGGCGATGAGAAGTTCGACTGGGTCGAACTCCAGGGCGGTGACTGGCTGATGAAGAACATCCAGGATGCCTGGGTGGTGTGGTTCTAGTAGTATCTATTATAATGAAACGAGGGGCTGGTCGTGCTTGCCGCGACCGGCCCCGGTCATTGGAGGTCGGACATGCATGCAGAAGGACCGAGAACCGGCTGTGGAACACGGGCAGAAGGCGCCGAGAGGAGCACAAGCGGTGCAGGCGGGGCGAAGAGTCTCATGCTGATCGTGGGGTCGGACATTCTGGGCAAGGAAGAGGCCATTGGAAAGGTCCTGATGAAGGGCTTCTTCGAGACGATGAAGGTCCACAAACAGGTGCCGCACACCATCTTCTTCTTGAACGCGGGAGTGCGGCTGACTACAACGGACGAAGAAACGGTACCGATCCTAAAGGAGATCGAGGCGATGGGCGTGGAGATCTACTCCTGCGGCACCTGCCTGAAACACTACCAGCTCGAATCGTCACTCCAGGTGGGCCACCGGGGCACGACGAACCACGTCGTCGAAGGGTTGCAGGATTTCGACAAAATCGTATGGCTCTGAAACCAGGAGCGCGCGATTAGGATAGACGGATTCCCCGAGGATGGAAGCTCTTGCAGCGTGCTGCAGGGAGCTTCCATTGACCCACAGGACCGCTACGCACTGCATATTTTGTTCTCCATCATTCGTGCTGTTCCTTCGTCTCGCAGCGTTCAGTCAAACGATGTTATATTTCGGTCGGCGCTTCAACCATCCTGTCCTCCCCGTGTCTAATTAATCGGACGCAAGATCACATTATTCGATACAAGGAGGATACAGGTATGAAGAAGTATTGGATCATCGGTATGGTGTTGGCGCTCGTGGCCGCGACGGCGGCGTTCGCCCAGCCCTGGCAGGGCTGGAAGGACTGCGGCGGCTGGTGCCGGGAGAACGGCGGCGGTCCGGGTGGTGGGCCGGGCAGGATGTATGACCCGGCCAAGGCCGAGACCGTGAAGGGTGAAGTTGTGGCGGTCGAGAAGGTCGGCGGTGGACGGAAGATGGGACCGGGCATCGGCCTGAAGCTTAAAACGGCATCGGGCGAGCTGGTCGTCCACCTGGGACCACAGTGGTACATCGAGCAACAGGGCGAGGTCCCGATCAAGGCGGGCGACACCGTCGAGGTGAAGGGTGTCAAGGCATCGAGAGGTGGGAAGGAGTTCTTCCTCGCCGGCGAGGTGCGGAAGGGCGGAGACGTCCTGAAACTTCGCGACGACAGCGGCGTGCCGCTCTGGGCGGGCTGGCGACGGGGCGGTCCCGCGCCGAAGTAGGATCCTGCTGGTCGCGCGCCGACGGCACGCAGACATCACGCGGCGAGAGGCCGGTCCCCGGACGGGACCGGCCTTTTTATTGCCTGAAAGGCGCATATAAATCCCTTGACTCTTGTCCGCCGTGCTTCTACAATGTCAGGACTTTCAGCGGCACGGGCGGGACATGGAACGGGACATGACGCATGCCGATGCCGTTGCGGGCATCGAGAAATACCTTACACGGGGCAAGTTCGCCAAGGCCGACGTCTTCATCGCCCACTACCGCGGCTTGCGGTTCATCGTGAAGGACTTCGGGAAACGCGGGTTCTGGGAGCGGAACCTCATCGGCCGCATCGTCATCGGCCGCGAGACGCGGGCCTATGGGGCCCTTGCCGGGATCGAGGGACTGCCCGCACGGTTCAAGCGGCTCACGCCGTTCTCCCTTGCCATCGAGTATCTCGAGGGCAGGGACCTGGGCGGCGTCGAGCGGCATGAGATCGGCCCGGGGGTCATCCGCCAGTTCGAGCGGATCATTGACGAGATCCATGACCGCGGCTGGGTCCACCTGGACCTCCAGCGGCGGTCCAACATCCTGCTGGTGAACGACCGGGCCTTCGTGGTCGACCTGGCCTCGGCGTTCCATCCTGGAGGCGTCCCGCTCGTCGGCCGCTGGCTGGCTCGGCTCCTGGGGTTCGCCGACCGGCTGTCGCTCATCAAGATGAAGACGATCTTCGCGCCCGAGCTTCTCTCCCCCACCGATCGGAAGCTGATCAGGTTGCGGAACCTTCTCATGCCGACGAAATGGTCCCCTGAGTAACGTGCACGCGAAGGCGGTCGAACACCATCCTGCAGCACTCGACAAGGAGACGATCCATGGCGGTCAAAGATACCCTGCAGTACAAACTGACGAAGGTGACCGGTAAGACCGTGATTGCCGGCATCGTCGGCATCGTCATGTTCTTCCTGGCGAAGGACAAGGCCCTCGAACCGGCCTGGTTCATCCCGGGCGCCGCGATCACCCTGCTCGGCGAAGGGCTCCGTCTTTGGGCCGCCGGCCACCTTCGCAAGAACAAGCAGCTCACGACGACGGGCCCCTACTCGTACGTGAAGAACCCTCTCTACATCGGCACGCTGCTCATCACCGTGGGCTACAGCGCCATGGCGATGAACTATTGGATCATGATCGCCGGGTTCGTCTGGTTCTTCATCTATTATGCACCCTACAAGAAGAAGCAGGAGAACGAGAAGCTCATCGGCAGCTTCGGCGACGCCTGGACCGAGTTCGACAAGGCGGTGCCGGACTACCTCCCGCGCCTCACGCCCTACCCCGGCAGGGGGACGAACCGCTGGAGCTGGGAAGTCGTGAAGGAGAACTCGGAGCACGAGACCGCCGTCGCGGTCTTCATCGGATTCGCTGTCCTGTTCTATCTGCTGGTCCGGTAGCATACCGGATGACGTTTCCCCGCGAGGGGCCGCCCGGCCCCTCTGCTCCTTTCCCCGCCCGCATCCGGCCGATTTACCTCTTGACTTGACCTGCGCTGTTTGGGATACTCGTAGCACTCCGCCTTGAGGGGATGGTATGCAATGAACACAGCACAGGTCCTCGGCTATCCCTTGCTCCTCATCTCCGCGCTCGAGCTGTTCCTCGGCTTCCTGCTCCTGAAGCAGAACCCCCGCAACAGTCTTGTCAACAAGGCGACCGCGGCCTGCGCCTTTGCCGCCGCCCTATGGTCCCTGAGCTCGTCCCTCATGTACATCCGGCTCTCTCTCGGCCTCGACTACCTGCTGTTTCAACGCGCCTGCTGGGTTGGATGGTTCACGGTCCCCACGGCGCTTCAGACGGTGTTCTTCCTGCAGGACGAACGGAGCCGCAAGGCGCGCCTCGCCGGCATGGTCCTGTATCCCTTCTGGACCGCGGTGCTCGCCCTGTGCCTGTTCACCGATCTCATCGTGACCCCCGGCTTTATTCCTTTACCTTACTCCAACAGCCCTGGCCCGCTCGAGATGCCGATGCGTCTGGCGGGCAGCATAATGGCCTTTTGGCTGATCTACGAGATTGCCAAGCTGAGGCGGCAGGTGACCGGCTACCGGCGCGCCCAGCTCAGCTACTACCTTTACGGGACGGCCATCTTCGGGACCGGCGGAGCGGTCATCGCCGGGCTCCTTCAGCTGTTCACCGGGCGGGCGCTCGAGCCGTCCCTAAGCGCGTACTTCAGCCTGCCCTGGGTCCTGATGATCTTCTACGCGATCACGCGCCACCGCCTGTTCGACATCCGGTTCCTCATCTCGCGCACCCTGATCATCCTCACCCTGTCGTTCTGCATCTCGGCGTTCCAGTTCGTGCTGTTCAAGGTCCTGGAGCCCGTTATCGGCCCGGTCGCCACGATCTTCATCTCGGTCCCGGTCATCGGGGTCATCTTCTTCGGGACGCCGCTCAGCAGGAACGTGCAGCAGTGGATCAACGACCTGGTCCTCGGGGGCCGCTATCAGTACCAGAAGATGCTGAAGGAATCGGCAAACGCCATGGTGACCATCCTGGACCGGGACGAGCTGCTCCTGTTCATCGTCGAGACCGTGCGAAGCGGACTCGGGGTCCGGGAGGTCTTCCTCTATCTCCAGGGGCTGGACGGCAGCTATTCCGTACGCCATTGCCCCAAGGCCAACCGGGAAACAGCGGACGGCTGCGTTCTGCCGGACAACGTGGTCACCGGTCTCATCGATACCGGTCAGCCGATCATCAGCGATGAGCTGGCGACCGGGCCGTCCGGTGTCGATACCGGCCTGAGGGAAACGATCCGGAGAATGGGGGCGGAGATCATTCTCCCGCTGATCTCCAAGGGCCGGCTGCTGGGAGCCCTGACGCTGAACGTGCGCAGCAACGGCGAACCCTATCTCCAGGGCGACATCGACGCGCTCCAGACGCTCACCGGCCAAGCGGCCGTGGCCATCGAGAACACCCGGCTCTTTGAAGAGGCCGTGCAGGCCCGGGCATCGCTCAAGGAGAGCGAGGACATCTTCCGCACGCTGGCGGACACGTCGAACGCCGCTATCCTCATCTTCCGGCCCCATGAGGTCATCTATGCGAACCGGGCTCTTTCCCGGATGTCTGGATACGCCGTACATGAATTGCAGGCCATGAACCCGTTCGCGCTCGTCCATCCCGATTTCCGGGAGACCATGATCCAGAGAGGCGAGGCGCGGCTGCGCGGCGAAGAGACCCCTTCGCAGTATGAGTTCAAGTACGTTCATCGGGACGGGTCGGAGCGATGGGCGATCACCAACTCGGCCACGCTTTCGCTGCGGGGAGGACCCGCCCTGCTCTCGACGATGGTGGAAATTACTGACCTCAAACGGGCGGAAGAAGCGAAACTCCATTTTTTCAAGGAAAGCGAGAAGCATTACCAGGAAAAGATCGCGGAGCAGGAGCGTTTCAGTGCAATCCTGCAGGTAACGAGCGACGGGTTCTGGATCGTGAACGAGGAGAACCGGATCGTGTTCACCAATGACGCCTACTGCAGGATGTCCGGGTACACTCGCGAAGAGCTGATGTCGATGACCATCGCCGACCTGGAGGCCCAAGAGAGCCCGGAGGTCGTCAAGCACCATACGGACAGCATCCGGCAGAAGGGCCACGACCGGTTCGAGACGCGGCACCGTCGCAAGGATGGTTCGCTCATCGATCTTGAGGTGAGCGTGAACCGCTATAAGGACGAGAAGACGGTCTTTGCGTTCCTCCGCGACATCACGGACCGCAAGAAGGCAGAAGCGGAACGCGCCAGGATGTTCGCCGAGAAGGAGAAGATCCTGAAGGACCTTCACGACGGCATCGGCGGGATCACGTCGAACATCAATCTGCTCGCGGAGCTGGCGCAGAAGCAGCAGGACCGGTCCGCGGTCAAGCGGTCGCTGTCCACCATCGCGGACCTTTCCCGGGAAAGCCTGTCGGAGATCCGGAGCTTCATCCAGAGCCTCGATGCCCGGGAACTGACCTGGCAGGCCGTCGCCGCCGAGTTCCGGTCCATCGGCAGTACGATCATCGAGCCTCACGGCGTCCGATTCTCCCTTGTCGTGTCCGTGCCGGAGGGCGGACCGGCGCCGAGCAGTTCGGTCGCCATGAACCTGTTCCGCATNNGGTGTCCCTCGAGGTTCGGGACAACGGCATCGGCCTGAACGGCAAGCGGGCGAGCGGGAGAGGACTCATGAACATGAAGAACCGCGCGTTGGAAATGAGCGGCGACCTTGTGGTCACGACCGACAACGGAACGCGGCTGCGCCTCGAATTCCCGATACCCTGAAAATACCCTTTCGGAACGCTGGCATTTAGCGGTCTCTTGTGCTAGAGTCAATCTTATGAAAGTATCGATCGTCGAGGACGATGTCCTGCTGCGCCAGAACCTGAAGCTGCTCCTGAGCGGGGAGACCGGCATCTCCGTGGTCAGCGTCTACGGTTCCGCGGAAGATGCTCTGGTAGGGATCAAGCGGACGCATCCCGAGATTCTGCTTGCCGATATCGGGCTGCCCGGTATGTCCGGGATCGAACTCATCCGGGAGCTCAAGGACCGGATGCCGGAGCTCGAGATCATGGCGCACACGGTATTCGACGACCGGGAGACTGTCTTCTCGGCCATCAAGGCGGGCGCATCGGGGTATATTCTGAAAGGCAGTACGCCGCGGGAACTCATCGACGCCCTGCATACGCTGGCGAAGGGCGGATCACCCATGAGCCCGAAGATCGCCCGCAAAGTGATCCGTGAGTTCCAGGGCGAGGGGGTCGACGAGCAATACCTCCTGAGCCACCGGGAGACGGAGATCGTCAGGGAGGTCGAGAACGGCCTGACCTACAAGGACATTGCCGTGAAGCTGAACATCAGCCCCCACACCGTCCACACCCACATCAAGAACATCTATGAGAAGCTCCATGCCAAGGACCGGCAGGGGGCGCTGGTCGCAGCGCGGAAGAAGGGGATCATATAAGGGCAGAAGTCAGGAGTCAGGAGTCAGGAGTCAGGAGTCAGGAGTTTCCACCTCTCGAAGATCTGTTTTTCCCGCCAGTAGCTGTTAACCGAAACCCGAGCCCAAATTATTGAACCTTGAACCTTGCACCCCACGTATTTTCCCATACCCTTAAAATACCCTGCCCGGGCGATTACGTTCTTCCGGGGCATCGGCTAAAGTATTATCCGGTTCGCTGCATCCAACGTGTTCCTTTTTCTGCACGATGACTTGGAGATACCGATGAACGCTATGATTGATCCAACCCTGCATGACGAAGTCCTGCCGGCGATGGAGCACGGAGAAGGGCTGCTGTGGGCCGGCCGGCCGGATCCGCTCAGGAGCGCGCGGGCAACGATCAGGCAAGCACTCATCGGAGCCGTGTTCGTTCTGCTGTTCTTCCTGGTGTATCTTTCCTGCCTTCCAGCCTCCAGCCCCTATTTCGGTGCTCATTCCGTGTCATTCTCCTTACGCCCGGCGGTCCTTACCACAGGCTCCTTCCTTGCCATATCCGTCTTGCTCCTGCCCCTGTTCTCATACCGGAGGGCGCAGAGGACCGTCTATGCGGCGACCGATAGGCGGGTCCTTTCCCTGACCCGGGGGTTTTCGGTAAAGGCAGTCCGGTACGAGGACATGCAGGTCCCGCTCCTGCACCTGTGGCCTGATGGAAGCGGCGACATCCAACTCATTGGGAAATTCCGGGCCGACGGTACCGAACTCCAGCCGCGGTTCCCTTGTTTCCTGGGCGTCAGGGATGTCGAGAGCGTCTACCAAGTGCTTCTTGGCCGGATGCCGAGTGCTGATGCCGGCCGGGCAGCGTACGCTATGGCGCAGGATTACCTGGAACTGCTGTTCCAGGGGAAGAGGACCCTCGATGAAGACCCGCCTCGGGAATGAAGAATGATGCTATTCCCGCCATTCCCGCGCAAATGATTCCCATGAAACAGTGAATCTCTCTGCAACAAGACTTCGGCGAGCTCAGTCGAGTCGCTGCAAGGAATCTTCGATCCTCAGGTTCGTCGTCCTTATCTCCCTCCTAGATTCATCGCGCAGTGGTTCTGAACACCGCAAGAAAGACCCTTGACTCTTTTTGCTACTTTCGGCATACTGGCATATCCCCTGCGGCTGTTTTGAGCTCTGCGGGCAGGGAGACGGCATGCCGAAATTCAATTCGCAGGATGAATATGACAAATGGCGGGCTCATCATGCCCTCACGCGGCAATGAGCCGAAGATCTCGAGAAGCGCGACGCGAAACGCTCGGTATATATCGCCGTAAGAAGAAACGGGGCATTGGTGTCCGGGGTTTCCTGTTCTGGGCTGGAGACGGCATCTTCTGCGCGCACTGCTTCACTACGGCAGGGAAAGAGTTCCTGGGCGGGATCTTGGCCGCCTCGTTACGGATCCTCCCATAAGACGGCATCGGTGCTGGTCATAGCCTTCCGGAAGGGGGCCGTGCGCTGCGACTGCCACGGATATCCCCGCTGCTTGCGGCGACCGACGGTTCTCAAGGAAGGCATGCTCCCATGAACGATAAAGAGCTCTATATTAAGAAAAGCAGGGAGCGCCTCTTCAAGCTGTGGATGGTGAGGGCCCTTTCGTACGGCGCGTTCCTGTTCCTCATGCTGAGCGGGCTCGATTATCTTGTTACGCCGGAGAACTTCAGGACCTTCTTTGTCTACCGGGTCTTCATCGCCCTCCTGCTCGTGACCATAGCGTTCGTGTTCAAGGAGACCGATTCCTGGGGGATCCGGTTCCACCAGGGCCTTGGAACATTCGTGATCGCCGCAATTGCAGGGACCATCGAGCTCATGATCCTGCAGTTCGGTGGACATGACTCGCCGTACGCGTCAGGGCAGATCCTCCTGGGCATTATGGCGTTGGGGTTCATTCCGGCATGGATGTCCTTCCATGCGGTCAACGCCCTGGTCATTTACGGCATCTATGTCCTGCCCATCCTGCTCTTCGACCGGATCGAGCACACCGCGATGTTTGTGAGCGCCAACGGATTTCTGATCGCGTCGCTCATCTCATTGCTGGTCCTGCGGTTCATCAGCGAACGCGGTCTCGACTCGGAGCTTTCCCTCCAGTATGATCTGCTGCAGTCCGAACAGAAGTACCGAAATCTTTTCGAGAACGCCGTCGATCCCATCTTCGAAGTAGATCTGGACCTGAGGTATGTGGACGTGAACAAGAAGGCCATGGAGCTTACCGGCTTCACGAAGGAGGAGCTCCTGCGCCGGACCGTCATGGACATGATCCCTCCCGAACAGGTGCCCCGGGCCGCAGCCGAGTTCGAGAAGCTGCGGCAGCGCGGCGTCCACGGGAAGTTCGAGGGTAAATTGCGCACGAAGGACGGCCGCTGGCTCGACATCGAGGTCAACTCCTCGGCGATCATCCGGGAAGGGAAGGTGATCGGTTCACAGCAGTTCGTCCGGGAGATTACCGGCCGGAAATAGCGCCAGGACGGGCAGCGGCCGCAGGATGCACGGGAATAGCGCATGCATGAGCGCACGACGGCTCTCACGGAAATGGATCGGGCGCCGGAGCGCGAGCTCGCGGCCCGCCGGAAGGTGGAGAAGGGGCTCGGCGAGTAGCCCGAGCGGCAACGGGCGCTCACAGCCGTCGAGGGGTCGATCGCCGCGTGCCTCAACCTGCGCCTGAAGGTGTTCCGCGTTGTCGCTGGAATCCGACCTTTGTTGATCGTTTGAGAACGTCATTCTCTCAGGGGGGTTTACTTTTTTCTTCCCTGTGCTATAGTTAATTTATTGTCGCGAGCGGTCAGGGTAAGTAATGTGTTTTAATAGCGTTACCACATTCATATTTCATTACAAATAGTAATAACCAATCAGAAAATTGCATTAAATTCAAAAAGTATAAGTTCTCCATTTCTCGTGTGGCATTGCGTCGCGTAACCCGCGACAAGCTGCAGTCCATTGAACCATCCTTTCAAAGAACCGCTTGTTCCAGAAGTCTCGGAGGTCGCCCATGCAGACTAAACAGCGGTATTCCCTCCTCATTTTCCTGTCAGTAACTTTCCTTCTAACTTTCGCACAGACCTCATTGGCTGCGAACGTTACCTGGACCGGTGGAGGCGGCGACGGACTCTGGTCCACTGCAGCCAACTGGGACACCGCTACAGTACCAGGTTCTTCTGACGCGGTGACCATTCCGGTATCTGCCGGAACGACGACGGTGACCCTGGCTCAGAGCACGACGGTCCAGTCCATCGATATCGGCTCAGGCTCCACGCTGATCATCGATGCAGCGGGAACAGGGTTCGTCGTGAACGTGAGCAGCGGCGTTGGCAACAGCGGTATGCTTGAACTGACGAACAGCGTGGTGGGTTCTGCGAGCCTGTTCCTGTCGGTCAATGGCGGCTATGGCGGGTTCGGTAACACTGCTGGCGGGGTTGTCAAAGCAATGCCGGGAGTAGGCGGTGGCAATAGAGAGATCGATGCGTGCCTGAATAATTCAGGTACGATCGAAGCCTCGACGACCTTCAATATCTCCTGCTCGTCAGGAAATCATCAGAACTATGCAAACATCAATGTGAATAGCGGCGGCAACCTTAGCATGTGGGGAGCCGGCATGGGAGAACGAGGGACCATTACCCTCGCTTCCGGTGGTACCTATGATCTGACTAATATCTCGAGCCTTACAATCCAGGGGTCCATCAACGGGTATGGAACGCTGAAACTGCCCTATAACACCCTATTCTATGGCTACTTGCAGCCGGGAACCACATCTCAAAATGGAACACTATCCCTCGGTGGCAATTTGACCTATGCCTTCAACCAGTCGGGAACCAATGTGGAGCTCGACATTAGCGGCACGGGAGCGGGACAGTACGATTCTATCGTAGTCACGGCACCGGCGGTCATTGATGGCATACTCAGGGTAAACCTTAATGGTTTTACACCTTCTATCAACGACGCGTTCGACATTGTTACCTGCTCGACCAGTTGCTACGGTGTGTTCACCCAGAAGGTCCTGCCGGCTCTTCCCGTTGGCTCATGGTGGAAGCAGGTTAACGGCGGAACTAAGCTCACCCTATCCGTTGCGGCGGATTCTATCAGTCCGACGGATGGCGCCATTACGAGTGTGACGCCGTACAACACGTCTGTGGATCTCGTCTGGAGCGCCGCTACCGACACGGGGAGCGGGATTGCAACATACAAAGTCGCCGCTTCCACGACCAGCACTCCCCCGGATTGCAGCACCGGTGTGTCCTATGGACCCTCGACCAGCACCACCCTCACCAATCTGACCCCAAGCACCACCTACTATGTTCGTATCTGTGCCGTGGACAATGCCGGTAACATATCACCCGGCATCACCACCACGGCTATGACACTCACCAATACGCCACCCTCGGCTCCGCAGTTAGTAAGTCCGGCAAACGGCGCTACGCAAGTGAATGCATGGAACCTACCGCTCTCCTGGTCAGCGAGCACGGACCCGGACCTGAGGGACTCGGTTTCCTATGACCTCTATCTGGACCAGTCGAATCCGCCCGTAACCGTGAAGGACTCAAACCTCAGCGGAACGTCGTATACGACCACGCTCCAAAAAAATGCAACCTACTACTGGCAGGTAGTCGCCAGGGACACCGTTGGCGCGCTTGCATCCAGTCCAACGTGGAGCTTCACCACGGCCAACCAGCCCCCACTTGTGTCAGCGCAAACCTATACCACCCATACAGATACGTGCGTTCCTTCGAACTATTATTATGATCTGTTTAACGCTTCTGATCCTGACGGGACAATCGTGAAGTACGAGTGGGACCTGAACAGCGACGGCACCTATGATATGACCACAACAACGCATTCCCTTATCTTTAATAAACCGGGTGTGTACAGTATTACCTTGCGCGTCACGGACAATGACGGGGCAACAGCCGTGGCATCGAGGGATCCTGCCTATCCGGTGATTGTCAGCTCTCTCTTGCAGGCAGACTTCGTCATGAATCACATCTTGGGTCAGGCGCCGCTCACCGTGAATTTTACGGACCACACGAATACGAACGCAAGTTGCGCCGGCATCACGGCCTATGCCTGGGATTTTGGCGATGGTACATCCGTCGTGCATAGCCCGAGCCCACTGAACCCGATCCATATCTTTTCCACGGCCGGGTCTTTTACCGTGACGATGACCGTTACCGAAACCACCGGCAATCAGGTAACGAAGACGAGTGCGAGCGCCGTGGATGTATACAATGCTCCGGCAACGCCAAATCTCTACGTAAACGGCGCGGTTGCGGCTTCGGGAGACGGTTTGACGCCTGCCACCGCGTTCAAGACCATTCAGGAGGGGATAAATACCGCGGCGACCGGAACGTCACATGGTACCGTCATTCTGGTGACCCAGGGCACGTATACGGCAAATCTATGGCTCCCCGATACCCAGATAAAGGCCTTTGTTCTGGAAGGCGGCTGGGACAGCGGATTCACGTCGAGGAACACCGATCCATCGCTCACGGTGATTAACGGCAATGCAAGCGGTTCCGTAGTCGCCTTAAACTATTCCATGTCCGAAAAGACAAGGGTCGATATTTCCGGATTCACCCTTACCAACGGCAGCGGGCAGTACCTCTCCGGTTATGGCCCCTATTACGAAGGAGGAGGCATCTACGCGAACATCACAGCCGGCCTCCTGGAGCTGAACCTGACAGGCAATGCCATCGTGAACAATTCCGTACCTGACGGCGCGCTCTACTCCCCCTCACAAGGCGCGGGCATTTTCGTGAATTCGGTCGGCGGTCCGGTCAATATTTCACAAAACACCATCAACAACAACCGGTTCTCGCCCGCGAGTACGACTGCCCAGGCAGGCGGACTGAAGGTCACCGGCAGCGCGTGGGTGGACGTGCAGGGCAACACCGTTGCGAACAACGACCGGGAAGGCGCCTATTATTCCGCCCTATGGAACCACTCGGCGAACAATACGTACAGCGCCAACGAAACCGGCGTATCCGCTTACGGGAGCCTTGTCAGTTCGGGGGATACGATAACCGGAAACTTGCTTACCGGCGTGCATGTTAGCGGTAATAGCGGGAACGTGAATATTGACCACGCCGCAATCACGAACTCGGGAGTGGACGGCATTTACCTATACTCGTCGTATTCGCAAAACGGGCTTACGGTGGTTGACTCCACCATTACCGACAACACCGGTCACGGTATCAACATCTACAACTACAGCAGCGAGGTTAAGGCAAAGATAGAACGGACCCGTCTCAACTTGAACGGTGGGAGCGGATTCTATATGGATCTTTACAATTCGGAGCGCGGCCCAGTTGCGGATCTGAGCATCGTCAACTCCGTAGCCGCGAAAAATGGGGCGAGCGGCGTCGATCTCGCAACGGGTTTCTCAGGGACGCCTTCTTTCGTAAAGATTGTAAACAGCACGCTGACCGGGAACGCAGTCAAAGGCGTGAACGTAAGCGGCAACAGCAATCCGCCCTTCGATATCAGTGTGCTCAATTCGATCTTGTGGGGAAACTACGAGAGGGACCTGTACACTACTGTCGGCAATGTGTCCGCCTCTCATTCGGACATCGGGACGCGGACGACGACGGTCGACTCGATCTACAACGACCAGGGAGGAAACATCAGCGCAGATCCGCTCCTGGCAGGTGACTACCAACTTACTTCCGGCTCTCCGGCGATCGACACGGGAGCGGCTTCCGGCCTGGGCATCCTCGCGCCGGTACTGGACCTTAACAGCCAGACGCGGCCCCAGGGTGCGGGATACGACATGGGCGCGTTTGAGTACGTCGCGGCTCCCGACACCACGCCCCCGACGGCCGTTTCGACCACACCGCTGAACGGGACGATGAACGTCCCGACGAATACGTTGATCGCCGCCACGTTCAGCGAGAACATGCTCGTGTCCAGTATCACGTCAACGACGTTCCTGGTGACCGGTGCCGCGGGCACGGTGCCGGGAAGCATCATCGCCAGCGGATCAACCGCAACGTTCATACCATTATCGTCGCTCGCGAGCGGTGCGACCTATACGGCGACGATCACGACCGGGGCAAAGGACCTTGCAGGGAACGCCATGGCTGCGAACTCCACTTGGTCCTTCACCACGCTGATCACGGCGCATACCATCACGGCTTCGGCCGGCCCGTACGGCACTATCACGCCATCGGGGTCCATCGTGGTGAGCGACGGCGGCAGCCAGACATTCGCCGTCGCGCCGAACGCAGGATATTCGATCTCAGACGTGCTCGTTGACCTGGTATCGCAGGGCACAGTCACGACCTACACCTTCACGAACGTGACCGCTGACCACACGATCAGCGCGAGCTTCGCTGACATCACGCCGCCGGTCGGCACCATAACGATCAACGGTGTAGCCTCGTACACGAACACCCTGGGAGTCACGCTCGGTCTCAGCTGCAGCGACTTCGGCAGCGGCTGCAGCCATGTCGAGCTCAGCAACTTCAGCAACTACAGTATATCTACGGTATGGTCCATGGCCACCGGTACCACCGTGTCCTGGACGTTGACCGCCGGCGACGGGCCGAAGAACGTCTATGCGAGATACACCGATGGTGACGGCAACACGTCGCTCTCAGTCATCGGTTCGATCATGCTTGATACCACGCCGCCAGCGACAACTGTGTCGCCCCCCGGCGGGACCTATCCTGCGAACCAGAACGTAACGCTGACGTGCACTGACGCGCTCACGCTGTGCTCGATCGTGTATTCCACCGGAACCGGCACGGTCCTCAGCACGGCCAACACGGTGAGCCTGCTGGTGACCGGCGGCACGACGACCCTGACCTACCGGGCCGTGGATGCGGCGGGGAACGCGGAAGCGGTCAGGACGGCGGTCTACACCATCGATACAAGCCAGCCGCTCGTCACGCTGCTGACGCCGACAACGAACGGGTTCTTCAACACTGCCGCGGTCAACTATACCCTGAACAAGGATATGGCCGTGGGCCAGATCTTCTTCGTCCGGACCAGCGGTCCTGCTGACCCATCGTCGCATGTATACACGATGACAGGCACGGACCTGCTTGCCGGCGTTCACACGGTGAATACGGGCTTCGGGAACCTGGTCGACGGGACCGTGTACACCATTACGGTCGATGTGACCGACAGCGCAGCCAGGAATACGACAGCGAGCAGCACGAACGTGACCTTCGATAGCACTGCAATGGTTGCGGCGATCACGAGCCCCCTGTCCGGCGGCAGGGTGAACACAGCAACGGTTACCTACACCTTGAGCGAACAGGCCATGGCTGGGGATATCGTCATCAACGATGGCGACACGCAGCGCGTGTACAGCCTCACAGGCAGCCAGCTGACGAGCGGCAGCCATACCGTCGATACCGGCTTCACCAACAGCCTCGTGGATGGTACCGTATACACATTCAGTCTGGCTAATGTCGTCGACCTCGCAGGGACCCCGTCTACGACCGTCGCGGTCCCGAACGTGATCTTTGACCGGACGGCCGTGGTCATCACGAACACGACGCCGGTGTCGATGAGCATCATCACGACGGTCCAGGCGGGCTACACCTTGAGCGAGCAGGCGGCATCGGGAACGGTCACCTTTACCCGGTCGGGCGGGAACCCCGACCCGGCATCGCCGCATGTGTATACCATGACGGTGTCCGATTTGACGATCAGTGCGCCGCATTCCGTCACGCCGTCCTTCGCGCTGGTGGACGGTACATTCTACATCGTGTCCTTCGCGGCAACGGACGTGGCGGGCAATCCAGCTACGACTGTATCCAATGCGCTGGTCTTCTTTGACAGCACCTATGATCCGGCGCTTCCGGGCAACGTGGACAATACCGGGTCGTCG
>JAFNGD010000406.1:822-3505 GCA_017885365.1 Nitrospirota bacterium | reverse complement strand
GCGGCTGCCGCCTGGGCATCGTGTACCCCGAGATCACGCGCATGCAGGTCCGGGCCATCATCGAGGCGGCTTGCGAGCTCGCCAAGAAGGGCAAGAAGGTCGTCCCCGAGATCATGGTGCCGCTCGTCGGCATGAAGAAGGAGCTCGAGGATCAGAAGGAGCTTATCAAACGGACGGCCGACGAGGTGATGCAGAAGAAAGGCGNNGGCACCAACGACCTGACGCAGACGACCTTCGGGTTCAGCCGCGACGACGCGGGCAAGTTCATCAACCACTACACCGAGAATGGCATCATGGAGAAGGACCCCTTCCAGACCCTGGACATAGAGGGCGTGGGCCAGCTCGTGAAGATGGGCGTCACTAAGGGCCGCTCGACCCGCAAGGACCTCAAGGTCGGCATCTGCGGCGAACACGGCGGCGACCCGGCAAGCGTGGAATTCTGTTTCAAGGTCGGCCTCAACTATGTGAGTTGTTCGCCCTTCCGCGTGCCCATCGCGAGGCTGGCGGCCGCCCAGGCCAAGCTCAAGGAAAAAGGCGTGGGCGGGTCAGGGACGAAGTAACAACCATGATCTGATTACGAAGGGCGGCTTTTTGCCGCCCTTTTCTTTTACCGCATGCAGCCCTGCGGCAGAACGAAAATGTTCCGCAATACAATTGACGAAAAATACATGCGCCTGGCGCTGCGGCTGGCCGAGAAGGCCAGAGGCAGGACCAGTCCGAACCCCATGGTGGGTGCGGTCGTCGTGAGGGACGGCCGCGTCATCGCCAGAGGCTACCACAATCAGGCCGGGGAGCCCCATGCCGAGGCGGTTGCACTCGCGAAGGCGGGTGCGGCAGCCAAGGCCTCCACGCTCTACGTTACGCTGGAGCCTTGCTCTCATACGAACAAGCGCACGCCGCCCTGCAGCCCGCTTGTCATCCAGAGCGGCGTGAAGCGGGTCGTGAGCGCCATGATCGATCCAAATCCGAAAGTATCCGGCGGGGGCCTTAAGGCTCTTCGAAAGGCGGGAATCGAGGTGGTCGCCGGCGTTCTTGAAGCAGAAGCAAAGAAATTAAACGAGGCGTTCATCAAGCACGTCACAAAAAAAGTGCCCTTCGTGACACTCAAGATCGCCCAGACCCTGGACGGCAAGATCGCGACGGCGTCGGGAGAATCGAAGTGGATCACCGGGAAGGAAGCGCGGGAATGGGGGCACCGTCTTCGCGATCAGCATGACGCGATCCTTGTGGGGATCAACACGGTGCTCAAGGATGACCCCTCGCTCACCGCGAGAATCGCCGGTGGCCGCGATCCGCTCCGGGTGATCGTAGACAGCGCATTGAGGATCTCTCTTCAGGCCAGGGTCATCGCTCAGAGGTCAGCCGCCAGGACCATCGTGGCCACGCTCGCGAATGCGCCAAAGGCTAAGATGAAAAAACTTCAGGCCGCAGGCGCGGAGATAGTGCTCGTAAGGAGCGACAAAGGCCGCGTTGACCTGCGCGATCTCATGAGGAAACTCGGCAGGATGGACATCATGTCGGTCCTGGTGGAAGGCGGCGCTGAGATCCATGCCTCTGCTCTCAAGTCCGGCATCGTGGACAAGGTCGTCATGTTCATAGCGCCCACCCTCATGACGGGGTCTGATTCTCTTTGCTCCATTGGAGGAGTGTCACCGATAAAGCTCGGTCATGCCATCAGGCTGCAGGATGTCACCTCACGCTTTGTCGGGCAGGACATCATGGTCGAAGGGTATGTTCAGAAGAAATAAGGTAGGAAGGTAGGAACATGAAGTGCGATCATCTCGCCAGCGAACACCCCTCTGTAAGAGGCCCTATCAGCGAATGAGCCATACCCTTCACGAAATCAAAGAAGCCCTGACCGCGCATAAGATCACGCACATCCTGCTCGATATGGACGGGACGCTCCTGGACAAGTATTTCGACGATTACTTCTGGGAACACCTGGTGCCGGAGAAGTATGCGGACAAGCACGGCATCACGTTCGGAAAGGCAAAGGAAGAGCTCCTCAAGAAGTACAAGTCCCATGAAGAGACCCTGAACTGGACGGACATCGACTTCTGGTCCGGTGAGCTGGGCCTCGATATTCTTGCGCTGAAGGAGCAGATCCGGCACCTTATCGAAGTCCATCCCCATGTAGAGGCTTTTCTGCAAGTGATGCGTTCCCGCAGGAAGCAGGTATACATCGCCACGAACGCCCACGACAAGGTCCTGTCCATGAAGCTCAAGAAGACGGAGATCGGGAAGTACCTGAACGGCGCGATCACGTCGGCCGAGATGGGCTTCCCCAAGGAGAAGCTGGAGTTCTGGAAGCGGGCGGAGAACAGGCTCGGATTCCGGAAGGAGCACACGCTGTTCGTCGACGACACGCTCGCCGTGCTCAGGACCGCGAAGGAGTACGGCATCGGATATGTCGTCTACAAGGCGCGGGGCAATTCCAGGATGGCGCCCGTGCACAGCCCGGACTTCGCAACGGTGCTGGATTTCAACGAGTTGCTGTAGCCGTTGCGGGATTATCTGGTATAATACAAATCACCATGAACCCCTTCAGAAAAAAGACCCTCACGGGCATGTCCCGCACCTGCGGTTGAGCGGCGAAGATCGGTCCGGCGGACCTGTCGGACGTGCTCTCAACGATCTGTCCCGTTCATGACCCGAACCTGCTCGTGGGGTTCGAGACGAGCGA
>JAFNGD010000406.1:0-785 GCA_017885365.1 Nitrospirota bacterium | reverse complement strand
CGGCCCATCGTTGCCCTGAACCTGGTCATGTTCCCGTCGAAGAAGCTCGATATGGGCCTGCTCAAGGACCTGCTGACCGGGGGCTTCGAGAAGGTGCAAGAGGCGGGTGCGGCGCTCGCCGGCGGCCACTCCGTGGACGACCTGGAGCCGAAGTATGGGCTCGCCGTCACCGGGACCGTCCATCCCGACAGGGTCCTGACGAATGCGAACGCGAAGCCGGGCGACGCGCTGGTCCTGACCAAGCCGCTGGGCACGGGTGTCCTGTTCAACGCCTGCCGCTCGAAGAAGTTGCCCTTCCGTGAGCTGGAGCCGCTCCTGCCGAAGATTGCCGCGCTGAACAAGGCCGCGATCGAGACGGCCCTCGACTTCGAGGTCCATTCCTGCACGGATATCACGGGATTCGGTGTGCTCGGACATACGCTGGAGATGGCCAAGGGGAGCGGAGTCCGGATCCAGCTCTCCTATGACAACCTGCCCTTTCATCCGCATGCGCTGGAAATGTACCGGAAGGGTGAGACTACGGGGAGCAACAAGTCGAACCGGAAGATCGCCGACGGCTTCTGGGAAAAGGAGCATCAGCTGGACCGCCATGCCGAGGAGCTGCTCTTCGATCCCCAGACCTCGGGCGGACTGCTGCTCTCGTTGCCTGCGTCGCAGGCCGGTGAACTGGTCCGGAAGCTGAAGCTTGCCGGTGTGGAAGATGCCGTGGTCGTCGGAGAGGTCGTTTCCGGGAAAAAACCTGCCGTCGTGGTCCGGTAAATGTCCCTTTTCCCTTCATATCTGAT
>JAFNGD010000405.1:10958-11143 GCA_017885365.1 Nitrospirota bacterium | reverse complement strand
TCTGTTTCTCTTTGACCCCGCAGTTGTGAAGGCCCTTTCAGAATCATCGGTACACACCGACGCCGACAGAGAAGTACGGGCCCGCATAAGGCGACCAGAGGTGGAGCGCCTTCGCCGCGACGACGGGATAGCGATACTCGATCTCCCCCAGGGGCAGCACCTGCGGCGGCGCCACGTCTCCGATG
>JAFNGD010000405.1:3750-10903 GCA_017885365.1 Nitrospirota bacterium | reverse complement strand
TCTGCAAGGCGGCGAAGGGGACGTTTTTCTCCACTTTCTCCAGGAGCTCCTTGGGAAAGGGCGGCGAGCATCCGGCAATGACACTGATCCCCAGGGTTGCAGCAACCGCAATGAGCACTCGGTTCCATTTCATAGGCATTGACTTATAATACTATACTATAGCATATCCTTTACTATTTATAATAACACCCGAAAGGACCGATTGCCACAGAGGTCGCAGNNCGGGAAGAGGTGTACATCTCTCTATATTAGGGTCTTCTCCTTTTCGAGTCGGTAGTTCACTCCCGGTATATTGTTTTTTTATCTGCATCGCCGTTGAAGAGTCCTGCAGCAAGCTGCGGGGAATGCGCTCGCTCCTTGATTCACTAGGATGCAGGGCGTTTTGGACAAAGCAACAGCTTGAAAGACCTGCCTTACCCTAGCCCTGGGTAGCCCGGCTGCAACGACTGTGCGTATGCATGCTTATGCACCGTCAGTGCTCACAGACCGCCGGGGCTTTTGGAACTGCGTGAACCAACGTTGTTCGTCTCTGCTCTTGCCTTACCCATAACCCCGGGCAGTCCGGCTGCGACGACTGTGCGTATGCATGCCGGTACCCTACCCCGAACAAGAACAGACAACAAAGCAGCGCATCCGCAGGGGAAGCGCTGCCGGGATTCGAAGAAGCGACTCGGAACATCAAGCAGCATTCTGCATGCTTAGCACAGCGGAGCCACCGGGCTGCCCAAAAAACAGCATTTTTTTCTGCACCCCGGTTTAAGCTCCCTGCAGCCAACGGCATGGATCTTCGATTCTCATGGAGCTTCGATCCTCAAGGAAGAATGTTTATTCTAATCGCTCGCTAACCCCGGAACAAGCTGCGGGGACTGAGCTCGCTCCTGGATTCTCAGGTCTACGCGGGCATGCCATTGTGTCCACTGTTTAACCTGCCAATACGGGCACTCATGTGCGCTTACGCTGCGCACGCGCAGGCATGTTCCATGATTTAACGATCCAGTTCCCGGGCATGCTTGTGCGCGGACCTGCTCACGGGATGCAGGGGCCTTTAGTAAAGCGTACGTCTGACGCTTTTACTAATACCCCGGGTAGCCCGGCTGCGGCGACTACGGTTCAGTCGTTTCGTTCCCGGCATGCGGGGAACGATCAGTATCCGAACCTGCCCTGGGGCGTGTTGGGATCATAGAGCGGATCAAGCCATGTAGGATTGTCCCGCGCCTGCTGTTCCTTCGGCCAGAGCTTGATCTCCCGGGCGTTGATGAGCACGTAGGCGCCCCCGGACCCGCCGAGGGACGCTTCCTCGGACCCTGTTACCTCACCGGCCACGGTGATCGCCCTGCCGGGCGCGTAGACGAGCGCGTCAAGATATCGCGGTTGGAGCACGATGAACCGCCCGCGCGAGCGGTCCGTGCGGCGGGGCCTGCCCCAGTAGTCGAGCTCCTTCTGGACGATCTCAATAAGTGCGCCGGCCTTGTTGTTCTTGATCTGGGCGATCAGGCCGCCAAGGATCACGGTCTTGCCCATGCAGGAAGAGGGGTCAGCCTGGAGCTTTTCGAAGGTGATGGTGCGGTCAGCGGTTCGGGCCACGTCGGGCGAGATGGCGTAGGAGCAGCCCTGCAGCAGCAGGACCGTTCCTGTGATCAGCAGGGACAGGACGTTCATCGCGGCCTCCCTCGTCTGCGCGGCCCCGGAACGAGCGTGACGGCGGGGCTGGTCCTTGCTCACGCGGACAGCTTCACGGGTTCTGCCGGCCGGTCCGACTCGTGCAGGATCTTCTTCCGCACCCGGTCGGGAAGGTCCAGACCGGTGAGGTCGAACCTGCCGAGCTCCCGGGCCAGGAGATTGATCTTTTCGTTCACGGTGAGATACTTGTTGATGATGATGCGCCGGGTCTCCATGACCCGGCAGGACCCGCCCTTCGAGGTCTTGAGGTCATCGTAGGTCACTTTAACATCAAGCGATCGGGCAGCCTGCTCCAGTTCCGTGATCGTGATCTTCATAAGCGAACGTGGGGAGAACGCGGCAGGCGCGTTCCGGGGATTATGCTTCTTCCTTGTGGATCTCCATGATGCTGACGACGTTGATGTTCGCGTCCTTCAGCGCCTTCTGCACATCCGCGAGCTTCGCGTCCTGGACCTTGAGAATGAAGTTGGACTTGGTTGCCATGGTTCAGCCTCCTGGNNGCTCCGATGGCACACACCCTATCATAAACATCCCCCGAAAGTCAACGGGAAAGGTCGCGCCGAACGCGCGTGCTCGCGGCGGCGGGACATGCCTGCATCGTTTCGCCTCTCCGGAAAAGATTCTGGTCAGTTTGGAAACTTTCTAAAAATTTTTCTTGCTATTTTCTGGCGCTGTGGCTATACTTTGAACCAATGAGAGCAAACACACCGCGCATGCGGTGAGTATTTTTAATCTCTATCGCTGGAGGAGGAGGAAGTATGGCAAAAGCCATGACGAAGTCTCAGATTGCAGATTTTATCGCAAAGAAGGCCGACCTGAAGAAGAAGGTCGCGGTCCAGATCCTTGAGGACCTGGCAGCGCTGGCGTACAAAGAAGCGAAGAACTCCTTCACGCTCCCGGGCCTCGGAAAGCTCGTGCTCGTGAACCGCANNAAGAAGGTCGTGAAGTTCCGCGTCGCGAAGGCCTGCAAAGAGTCCGTCCTCGGCAAGAAGTAAGCCGACCTCCAGCTTCCCATACTCATGTATCACAGGGCATCCCGGACCCGTCCGGGATGCCTTTTTCGTCCTGAGCCATGGAACTAATCCTCTTCATACTCTACCCCCTTGCCCTGGTCCGTGTCCGGCTGATCATCGCTGCGCTCACGCTCCACGGCGCGCTCATCATCTCGTCTGCGGTGACGTACGGCAGGGTCCCGCTCATCGGGACTCACGACACGCTCGGTTTCCTCGCGTGGTCCATCGGCGTCGTGTATCTCCTCTTCGGATGGAGCCGGAAGCGCGACCTCTTTACGTTCTCCACGATCCCGTTGATCCTGCTGTTGCTCGCGGGTTCTTTTGCTTCACCGGCGATGCGGGGGCCGCTGCCGCCCGTGCTGCGCACCATCTGGTTCGAGCTCCATGTCATCCTCTCCTTCGTGTCCTACGCGCTCTTTGCCGTCGGGGCCGTGTTCGGCGTCCTCTACCTCCACAGCGGCGACCGGGAGGACGAGACAGGCCAGTACCGGAACCTCCTGCTCGGCTACGCGCTGTTCTCCCTGGCCATGATCTTCGGCGGCATCTGGGCGCACCTCGCCTGGGGGACCTACTGGCTCTGGACACCCAAGGAGCTCTGGACCACGATCGTGTGGTTCTTCTACAGCTTGTACCTTCACGCCCGGCTGGTCAAAGGCTGGACTGGCAAGCCCGTAGCGTGGATGGGGATTGCCGGATTCTTCATCGTCATGTTCACCTATGTCGGCGTGGGGCTCTTGATGAAGAGCTCGCACGAGTTCTGAGCGAAGATTGAAACAGCTTACCACGGAGACACGGAGGCACGGTGAAAGTCCAGGATCAGATCTCGTATCGTTCGCTCCTGCATGAGCGCTCATCAATAAATATTTATATGGTCATATGGAGTTTGGCTCAGACGTACTATGTATCAATTGATTAATGCAGTTCTCCGTGTCTCCGTGCCTCCGTGGTGAAATGGTCTGTTGATATGAAAAACTTCTTCCTCTCCCTCAAGACGACGGTCTGGACCCTCCTGGGTCTCATCTGCGTGTTCTTCCTCGGCTCGTACCTGATGCCGGTGTACCGTGACGTCCACGGCGGCATGAACGACCGGCTGCTGTTCCAGTGGGTCGAACAGAACGCCCTGGACCATCCCTGGGAAACAAGCTGGTTCTTCGCGTCCCTCGCTGGTCTCGTCCTGCTGACCATCAACACGATCGTCTGCAGCATCCAGGCGATCAGGGGAAAATGGTCCCGCGAGGATTTCCTGCTCCGCATCGCGCCCCAGGTCGTTCACCTCGGGTTCCTCTGCATCCTGCTGGCCCATCTTGTGGGCGCGGGATGGGGCTACCGCATCTCGGGCATGCTGCCCGTCGAAGCGTACGCGAAGCTCCCGGACAACCGCATCCTGTATCTCAATGACCTCCGCCCGCTGGTCGATGATCATGGCAATCTCAAGGATTGGGCCGCTCAGGCCGCGATCTTCGAGAACGACCAGCGCGTCGCGACCGGCGTCCTGGGCCCGAACGCTCCACTCTTCTACAAGGGCATGGGGATCTACCTGAAGAGCTTCGAGCTCCGGGAGCGGCCCGTCGCGTTCCTTATGGTGAACCGGGATCCGGGCGCAATCTGGGCACTTGTAGGTTCGATCCTGTTCATGATCGGAACGACGGTCATCCTTGCGCTGAAGTGGAAAAAAACCTGATCTTCGCCGCAGGGGCACAGAGAAGGCCATGAAACGAAAACAGCACAGCGCCTGTTCTTCCGTCCTTTCGCCGTTAAACGATGAAGTGCGGGATATCTCTCTTTCGACCTGTTCTCCGTGCCTCCGTGGGAAAATACTTTTATGAGCAAACGGATTCTCGTTGCCATGAGCGGCGGGGTGGACAGCTCCCTCACTGCCGCCCTTCTGCAGCAGCAGGACTATACTGTCGAAGGCATCACCATGAAGCTTTCCGCCGGCGTCTGCTGCGACATCGCCTCGGCCCAGGCGGTCTGCACCCATCTCGGCATCTCTCACCGCATCATCGACATGCAGCAGGAATTCGAGCGCAGTGTCGTGAAAAACTTCATCAGCGAATACCGCGCCGGCCGCACGCCCAACCCCTGCATCCGGTGCAACGACATCATCAAGTTCCAGGCACTCCTGGCCCATGCCCGGGAGAACGGTTTCGACTTTCTTGCAACAGGCCACTACGCGCGCATTGAGCAGAACACGGCGACATCGCGGTACCTGCTCAAGACCGGCATCGATGCCGGCAANNCAGCCGAGCGGCCCGAGAGCCAGGAGATCTGCTTCGTACCGGGCAACGACTACCGCGCGTTCCTCAAGGAACACGCTCCTGATGTCCTCAAGCGCGGGGAGATCACGATGACCGACGGCACGGTCGTGGGCAGGCACGAGGGCGTGGCATTCTACACCATCGGACAGCGCCGGGGGCTCGGCGTAGCCGCAGGCGGCCGCCTCTATGTCGTCCGGATCGAGCCCCACCACAACCGCGTGATCCTTGGCCAGCGCCGGGACCTCGAGACGAGTTCTTTGCAGGTTTCTGACGCGATCTTCCTCCCCTTCGAGCGCCTGGAGAAGCCTTTGACCGTCGAGGTAAAGGTCCGCTACCGCTCGACCCTCCAGCGCGCGACGATCCGGCCTGCGGACAACGGCCGTGTCGCGGTCGCCTTCGATCATCCCGTCACCGGCGTGACGCCCGGCCAGGCAGCGGTGTTCTATGACGGTGATACGGTCGTCGGGGGCGGCACGATAGAGGGTTAGTTCCTGTCTTTTGTCTCCTGTCTTATGTCTCCTGTCTTATGTCTCCTGTCTCCTAACTCCCTGTCACCTTGTCTCCGTGTCCCCGTGTCTCCCTGTCCCCATGTCGATCTTTTCTTCTTGCCCATCGTTATTCCCTATGATATATTACGGTTCATGCCGAAACCTTCCCATAATGCTTTCCAGAAGAAGGTCTCTCAGCCGGGTTTCCGCGGCCGCGTCTGGATCGATGGTCCGGAAGGCACGTTCATCGGCTACGGACGCGTCGTGCTGCTTGAGCGGATCATTGAGCACGGATCGATCACAAAGGCAGCGAAGTCGATGGAGATGGCCTACCGCCATGCCTGGGACCTGGTCGACTCCATGAACCGCCAGGCGAAGCGGCCGTTCGTCGAGCTTGCCACGGGCGGCAAGGGTGGTGGCGGGGCGCGCGTCACTGCGGCCGGCAAGAATGCGATCAAGATCTTCCGGCAATTTCATAAGGACCTTGCGGCCTTTCTGAAGCGTGAAGAAAAAAAGCTCAAGTTCTGAACCTATAGTGAACTTCCAGGAGGTACTGTCATGTCCAGATCGCCGGTAAAGCTCGTGATCGCATCAACGACTAGCACCCAGAATTCCGGGCTGTTCGACGTGCTCATCCCTGCTTTCGAGAAAGCAGCCCGCTCCGGCCTGAAGGTGGAAGTCATTGCCGTGGGGACCGGCCAGGCCATGCGGATCGCCAAGAAAGGCGGGGCCGACCTGCTCTTCGTGCACGATCCCTTCCGGGAGGAAAAATTTGTTGCCGAGGGATACGGCGTGAATCGCCGCCTGGTGATGCACAACGACTTTGTGATCGTGGGCCCCGGCAGCGACCCGGCGCGGATCAAGGGGCTCACCAACGCCGTCGACGCCTTCGAGCTGATCGCGGAGACGGAGGCGCCGTTCGTGTCGCGCGGAGACGACTCGGGNNGCCGGGATTGGTACGTCGAGGCCGGTGCCAAGATGAGCGACACGCTCCTTCTGGCGAGCGAGCAAAAAGCATATACCCTCTCTGACCGCGGCACGTTCCTGAACCATCAAAGCCGGCTCTCGCTGAAGGTCCTGGTGGAGGGGGATGCACTCCTGAAGAATCAGTACAGCGTGATCGCCATCAGTCCGGCCGTGTTCCCCGGCGTTCAGTACCGGGAAGCCATGGACTTCATCTCCTATGTAACCTCGCCTGCGGGACAGAAGCTCATTGCCCGCTATACAAAGCACGGGGTCAGTCTCTTCATCCCTGATGCTGTGCCCATGACGGCCCCGAAGCTGCCGCGAAAAAAACGATAGGGGGTCCTCCATGCTGAACCGTACACTATTCCTTTTGCTGATCTGTTTTGCCACGGCCATGCTCATGTTGGCGGGCTCGCCGTCTCTGGCAGCGCCGGAATCAGCGCAGCAGAAGAAGATCATGCTCGCCAGCACCATCGGGCCGATCGACGCGGGCATCGTGGGCGCGCTGGAGGAGGCTTTTACGAAGAAGACCGGCATCATGGTCGAGCACACCGGCGCCGGCACCGGCCAGGCGCTTAAGCTGGCTGAGACCGGGAAGTACGACCTCGTGCTCGTGCATGCGAAGGCGCTGGAGGAGAAGTTCGTCGCCGACGGCTTCGGCACAAAGCGCTACGACCTTATGTACAACGACTTTGTCATCCTCGGCCCAGCATCGGACCCGGCAAAGATCAGGGGCATGAAGGACGCG
>JAFNGD010000405.1:0-3741 GCA_017885365.1 Nitrospirota bacterium | reverse complement strand
CCGACCCTTGCCTTCACCAATGAGAGGCAGGCCTACACCATCATGGACCGAGCCACGTACATCACCATGAAGTCGAAGATCTCCCTGCAGGTGCTGGTCGAGCGTGATGATATCCTGCTCAACTATATCACGCTCATCCCGGTCAATCCCGCGAAACATCCGCAAGTCCACCATGCCGAGGCAATGCAGTTCGTCGAGTGGCTGCAGGGCAAGGATGCACAGACCATCATCCGCGATTTCGGGAAGGATAAATATGGCGAGCCGCTTTTCTTCCCAAATTCGCCGGAAGGGAAAAAACTCTAACCCTAACCCGGACAAACCGGGATCGAACCATGGAACCGCCAGGGCGCGAAGGAAATCAATCATACCTTGATGAACTGGAATCCTTTTGTTTTGACGTCCTCGCGCTCATCGCGGCTTCGCGGTAAAATTTCTTTTAATTTTGAGAAGAATATGATTTGCAACTAACTATCTTGTGTGAGGAGGACCGTAAAATGAGAAAGTTTATTATTCTTACGTTGCTGTTAACACTCGTCGGAAAAGCTGCTTTTGCCGAGACGCGCATCCGCATGGCATCAACGACGAGCACCCAGAACTCAGGCTTGTTCGACTATCTTCTGCCGATCTTCGAGAAGAAGACTGGCATCAAGATCGATGTCGTCGCAGTAGGCACCGGCGCTTCCATTGAGATCGGCAAACGCGGTGATGCTGATGTGGTCTTCGTACACGCGAAAGATCTGGAGCTGAAAGCGGTCGAAGAGGGCTTTTTCGTGAACCGCCACGATGTGATGTATAACGATTTCGTGATCATCGGCCCGCCGAGCGATCCGGCGAAGGTCAAGGGCATGAAGTCGGCTGCCGACGCCCTGAAGGCCATCGCCGGTTCCGGCGCCTCCTTCGTGTCCCGCGGAGACAAGTCGGGCACGAACACTAAAGAACTGTCGCTCTGGAAAATAGTTGGCATCGAACCTGCCGGTCAGAAATGGTACCTTGAGGTCGGCCAGGGCATGGAGAAAACCCAGCGCGTCGCTGACGAGAAGAAGGCCTACACACTTACTGACCGGGGCACCTGGCTCGCCACAAAGGACAAGGATAAGCTGGATCTGGTCATCGTTCTCGAGGGCGATCCGGTCCTTTTCAATCAATACGGCGTCATGGCTGTCAATCCCGAAAAGCACAAGCACGTGAAGTTCAAGGAGGCCATGCAGTTCGTAGACTGGATCATCGCCAAGGACGGCCAGGCTGCTGTTGCGGCCTTCAAGGACAAGAACGGAAATCCGCTGTTCATCCCGAACGCTAAATAGCATCAATCATAAGGCTGGCACGGACCGGATCAGACCAACGCTCGATACCCCCAGTATCCCTCCCTGATCCGGTCCGTGTCTTTTTCTATGGACTCACTTCTGCAAGGATTCATCGAAGCCCTTAAGCTGATCTTCCATCTTGATCAGACGCTTTTCGGGATCATTGTTCTTTCCCTCAAAGTGTCCGGTTCAGCGCTGGCGATCTCGACAGCGATCGGACTTCCCGCCGGCGCCATGCTCGGGCTGAAGCGCTTTCCCGGCCGGGACCTCGCCATCAGCAGCGTGAACACGCTCATGGGCCTCCCGCCTGTCGTGGTCGGGCTTTTCGTCTATCTGCTTCTGTCGCGCAAGGGACCGCTGGGATTCATGGGGCTGCTCTACTCGCCGACAGCCATGATCGTTGCGCAGACAATCCTCGCCCTGCCCATTGTGACCGCGCTCTGCCACTCGGCGATCGTGCATGTCGACCCCATTATCCGGCAGGCCGCGCGGACCCTGGGCGCAACATCCGGCCAGGAGACGCTCGCAGTCATCCGGGAAGCACGGTACGGCATTCTCTCGGCGATCATCGCCGCCTTCGGCAGGGTCATGGCCGAGGTCGGGGCGATCCTGATCGTCGGCGGCAACATTGCAGGCTATACGCGCGTCATGACGACGACGATCGCGCTCGAGACGGACAAGGGCAACTTCGAGCTTGCCCTCGCGCTCGGCATAATTCTGCTGACAATATCATTCATCATCAATGCTGCACTGCATGGAGTACAGAAGAGAGGATCGGTCAAAACCTCGTGAAGCTGCTCATCACCCATATCCGGAAGGACTATGACGGCAGGGCCGTTCTGAAGGACTGCTCCTATGCCTTTGGCGACAGCGGCGCCTACGTCCTCATGGGCCCCAACGGATGCGGAAAGTCGACGCTCCTTCGGATCTGCTCCCTGCTCGAGCAGCCCGACGGCGGAGACATTCTGTTCCAGGATAATGGCGCGCCGCTTGTCCAGGACATCGCCCTCCGGCGGCGCATGACCCTGGTCCTTCCGCGGACCGGCGTGTTTAACACGTCGGTCTTCCGGAACGTAGCGTACGGCCTGAAGGTCCGGGGCGTCCCTGCTGCCAGGATCGAGGAGCAGGTCGCGAAGACCCTCAACTTCGTTGGCTTGGAACAGAAGAAAAAGCAGAACGCCCGGACGCTTTCGAGCGGCGAGACCCAGCGCCTGGGCCTTGCACGGGCCCTTGCCATTGACCCGGAGATCCTGTTCCTCGACGAGCCGACCGCATCAGTGGACGAGGAGAACACCGCGATCATCGAATCGATCATCGGCAATCTGAAAAAGGACGGCCGCACCCTGGTCATCATGACGACCCATGACCGCGACCAGGCTGAACGCCTGGCTGATCGCGTCCTGATCATCGAACGCGGTTCCCTTCGCGAGTCGGCGCCATGATCTCGGACCAGGTTGATCATCAGCATCGCTCCCTGGCATTGGCAACACCCTGCAAGAAAGCGCTCCTCTTTCCCACCAATTTTCTTACCCCGAAACCGGACCAGACCTTGACAAAGCCGCTCCTGCCAGCTACGATTTATCTAAATCGGAACCATTCCTAATATGAACCATTCTGCAACCCAGGAAAACATCGAGAACAGGTTGATTGAGAGCCTGCGGAAAAAAGGCTACAAACTGACCGCGCAGCGTCTTGAGATCATCAGCCTGCTGGCCAGGGATATGACGCATCCCGGCGCCGGGGATATTTTCCGCAAGGTCAGGAAACGGGTGCCGCAGATAAGCATGTCCACCGTCTATTACACGCTGGATATGCTGAAAAAAGAGGGGTTGCTGCGGGAGCTTGAATTTTACGACCGGGACAACCGCTATGACGTCACGGTAACCGACCACATCAACCTGATCTGCAAGAAGTGTGGAAAGATCTCAGATCTTCCCGGAGAACTGCCTGTTTCAGCAGAAGCGGTCGAGAAAACGACCGGGTTCCAGCCTGTGGGAATGCGGTTTGAATATTACGGCTATTGCAAAGAGTGCCGACGAAAGCGTGCAGGCTGATTCACCGCGACGGCGCGGCTTCTATTTGAGAACATTCTCACTGATGAGGAGCGGCACCACTATACGTTCACGAGCCGGTTGAATCAATAAAATCAATGTAAACCATTTCGACGAAAGGAGTACATATTATGAACGAAGACAGCAAGTGTCCGGTAACGGGCAAATCCGGTAGAACCACTGCCGGCAGAGGCACATCGAACCGCGACTGGTGGCCGAACCAGTTGAAGCTCGATATCTTGCACCAGCATTCCTCCAAGTCCAACCCTATGGGCCCCGATTTCAACTACGCCAAAGAATTCAAGAAGCTTGATCTGGCCGACCTGAAGAAGGACCTGTCAGCGCTGATGACCGACTCGCAGGACTGGTGGCCGGCCGACTGGGGC
>JAFNGD010000404.1 GCA_017885365.1 Nitrospirota bacterium | reverse complement strand
CCGGCATCATCGAGCCCGGCCATTTTCGCTTCCAGGCCATGGGCGAGGATGTCATCAATCTTGAAGAAAAGCTGGGCTATGTGCACAAGGGCATCGAAAAACGGTTCGAGTCGCTCTCCTGGAGCGAGGCAGCGCGCCTGGCTGCACGCGTGTCGGGCGATAGCACGGTCGCTCACAGCCTGGCCTATGCCCAGGCAGTGGAGGCGTTGACCGGCACGATCCTGCCTGAGCGCTGCTTGTGGCTCCGGGCGTTGTTCCTTGAACGGGAACGCATCGCGAACCACCTCGGGGACCTGGGCGCTATTTGCAATGATGTCGCTTTCGCAATACTGCTCTACCAGTTTCACCGGATGAAGGAAGGCTTGTTGCGTACGAACCTGAAGCTCTTCGGCCACCGGTTCATGATGGACAGGATCGTTCCCGGCGGGGTGACCGTGGATATCGATGCGGACGGCATTGCCGCTATCCTCTCGGAAATGGATCGGCTGTTAAAGGAATTCGAACGGCTCGTCGTTATCTATGACGAGAACTCTTCCGTGGAGGACCGCGTCCGGGACACGGGCATCCTCAATTCGGAAAAGGCGCGGGACCTCGGCATGGTGGGCTTCGTGGCGCGGGCCAGCGGCCTGCACCTCGACTGCCGCATGCACAATCCTTTCCCGCCCTATGACCGCATCAGCATCACGACGCCGGTGCTGATCTCGGGCGACGTCCATGCGCGCGCATGGGTCAGGGTCGAGGAGATCAGGGATTCCGTGCGGATCATCCGGGAGATCCTGAGGACCCTCCCGGGCGGAGACATCACCATTGCCGTCCCTGCGCCGGGACCGGACCGATCGAGTTTTGCCGCTGTTGAAGGCTGGAGGGGGGAGATCATCTATTGGCTGCAATCGGGGCCGAAGGGTGAGATCAACCGCTGCATGGTCCGGGACCCGTCGAGCGTCAACTGGCTGGGGCTGGAGCAGTGCATCCACGGGAACATCGTCCCGGATTTCCCGGTGTGCAACAAGAGCTTCAACCAGTCCTATTCGGGGAATGACCTGTGAGACATACATCGCCACAGAGGCGCGGAGACACGGAGGAGAGCGAAATTCATTAACAGGATAACAGAACAGATGAAATATCAATAGAAAACTTTTGATCGGTGATTATCCTGTCATTCTGTCCGAGACGATCCTGCTTTTCTCTGTGCCTCTGTGTCTCTGTGGCAGAATTAAACTGCTTTTTGAGGAACTATGATCCGCATCCTGAAACAGATATTCCGCACCGGCATCGTAATCGAGCCGGTTCCGCCGGTCACGGACCCCGAGATCGCAAAGATCGGCGTGCAGCTCGAAGAGGCTATCCGCCGGCGGTTCAAAAAGAGTCTGACCATCCGGCAGGTCGACGCAGGTTCCTGCAACGGCTGCGAGCTGGAGATCCATGCCCTGAACAACGTCTTCTACAATTGCGAGAAGTACGGTATCCACTTCACGGCCTCTCCGCGTTTTGCGGACCTGCTTTTGGTGACCGGCCCGGTCTCCCGTAACATGGAGATCGCGCTGAAGAGAACCTACAACGCCACGCCGATGCCGAAGATCGTGATCGCCGTGGGGGACTGCGGATGCAACGGCGGCGTGTTCGGCGAGAGCTACGCCTCGCTGGGCGGGATCGACCGGGTCATCCCTGTAGACGCGGTCATACCGGGATGCCCCCCGACACCCCTGGCCCTGCTCCAGGGCATTCTCCAGGCGCTGGGACACGAGCCCGCTGCAGCCGTCCGTCCCTGACGCCCTGAACGCGAACCGTACTGCCGACTTTTTCTTTACTCCCTGCGCGTCATTCGGATATAATACTAACCACTCACGCACAGCGTCCGAGCCGGCTGAACTGTTCCAAGAAAGGGCATGCCATGCATCGAACCTTACCCACATTCGTCCGCACATTCCTGGTCCTGGGCATTCTCGGCACTCTGCTGATATCCGGCAGGGTGCTATCCGGTCCGTCGATCGATCCAGCGTCGGAACAGACCATCCGCGACCTGCTGAAACAGGAGTGCATCAACCTCAACATGGACAAGCTGTACGGGCTCATCACAACACAATTCAGCGCGGAGCTGGAGAAACAACCTGCCCCGGAGCTGCTCAAGATCATGGAAGGGGTCATCAAGAGAACGGATTTTGACGGCATCGCCGAGGAGAAGACCGCCGAGATCATCGGCCTGGTGAACGGAGCCTACCGGAAGGGTGCGCCCCTGGATTTCCTCGACGAAATCTTCGACGTGGCCTATGTGAACATCATCACCGTTGACCAGCTTTCCGCCGCGGCATATGCGCTGAAGGAATTCCACAGCTCCGATGTGCCGCAGGATATCTACGAAGAGTTCGTGTACCATTCCATCGAGGACGGGTGGGACCCGGCCACGGTCCCCGTATTCACCCGGGGGCTGATCTACGGTGTCGACCGGGGGCTCTCACCCGAAAAGGTCGCGCTCATCATCATGCTCGACGTCAAGAACGGAGAGGCGAAGAAGAAACCGCCAGAGCAGGTGGTCCTCGATTCCATCAAGCTTGTTCGCGAAAAGGAGCCGAAGAACTGGAAGCCCATGAGCGAAGTGGAAAAGGAGCTCGTGCTCAAAAAGGACAGACAGCGGAGCCTTGAGCAGAGAAAACGCGAGCTCGACAGTAATATCGGCCAGAAGGAGCGGGCTTTCGCGCAGGCCCAGTCCGAGCTCAAGGAGCTCCGTGAGTATCCGGCGGCAAAAGGTCCCGACGTGGATGTGGACAAGCTGAACCGCGATCTGGAACGCCTGCTCAAGAACCTCCAGGGCGAGATCACCAAATACCAGAGCCAGCGCGGTAACATCGTTGCAGAACTTGAAGCGACCAGGAAGTTCGNNGATATCGTTGCCGAACTGGAGGCGACCAAAAAGGTCGTTGACCAGCAGCAGGAGGCCAAGGACCGGGAGCGGAGAACGAAGCAGGAGCGGGAGCTCACAAGGAAACAGGAACATATCACGGCCACGGGAAAGAGCGGGAGGCTGAACGAAGGCAAGCTCGTTGCTGCCGTTGACCGTCTGATCGGAACGCCCTACCGTTTCGGAGGCGACTCGGAGCGGGGTATCGACTGCTCGGCCTTCACCCGGCGGGTGTACCGGAGCCAGAATGTGGAACTTCCCCGCAACAGCCGGGACCAGGCCCGGGTGAGCGCGAGCGTCGCCTATTCCTCGGTCAAGACCGGGGACCTGATCTTCTTCGATACGTCCATCAACGGCGGCATCTCCCATGTGGGTGTGTACCTCGGGAAAAATACTTTCGCCCATGCCAGCAGCAGCAAAGGTGTTACCAGGAGTTCGCTGAAGGAAAAGTACTACGTGAAGCGGTTCGTGAAGGGCGGCAGGGTCTTCGTCGACTGAGCGGAAACGGTGAGAAAAGAATAGAACAGTTGCAGCAGAGATGCGCAGCATCCACAAAAAATTCTCATCGCCTTTTTGAGTCTCTTGTGCTGAACCGCGGCCAAATTCTTTGTAGATCGTTCCCGAAGTATTTCTCCTGTTTATTCTGATCAGGAGCATAAGCGAGGTGACCATGAAACGGACAGCGTACGGCATTACGGTACTATTGATCGCAGCGATCGCGCTGACGATAGGGTGCAAAGGCGGGCAGGGGGGGAAGGCTCCCCGGAACTCCCTTGCCACTGCTGAAGAAACAGTGAAGGCCTATTGCGACCTTGACGCGAAGGGGACGCGGCTGACCAGCGATACATGGTCAAAGGTCCTTCCTTATATCGCCTGGACGGAGGAGGCGGGCTGGGACCGGTCGATCGTGATCGCCGGCTACAAGATCGCCAAGACACAGAAACAGTCGGAGACCGCGGTCACGGTCTCGGTGGAATACCAGGTCCTGGGCGTCCTCTCCGGCGATTATGCGCAGACACGGAAGGCCGAGACCGTGACGTTCAAGGTCAATAAGACCAGGGACGGCTGGAAGATCACAGATCCGGACTTTATGCCGCCTCACGTGCTGCTGGAACCGATGGTGAAACACCTTGAGGGGACGAAGAATCTGGAACTTGCAGGAAAGCTGCAGACTGCGCCGAAGGAATAAAATACCCATGGAAAGAAAATATCTCGCAGCCAGAAGTAGGCGCTTCTAAGCGAGACGCAGAGTTCGCAGAGAAAAGCATAAATAAAATCTGGATTAAAACCAAGACTTAATGGATTATGATTTAACTCTGCGCCCCGCGTGCTCTGCGAGAGATGCCCTTTTGGTATCAGCTTTACCGGGTTAGGAAACTTAAATATGAATAATTATTTCCAGTCCACAATATTCTTATGCATTCTCCTCGTGTCTCCAGCGGCATTTGCAGCGACTGCCGACGACATCCTGGGCGTTTGGTTCAATAGCGAGAAGGACGCCCAGATCGAGATAGCGAAATGCGGGGAGAAGTACTGCGGAACGGTCGTCTGGCTGAAGGAGCCGAACTATCCTGAGGGATCGAAGGACGGCATTCCGGGAACGCCCAAGATCGACCATCACAATCCTGACCCATCGCTCAGGAAGACGCCGATCATCGGACTCCAGATCGTTTACGATTTCAGCTATGCCGGTGAGAACCTCTGGAAGGACGGAAGGGTGTACGATCCGAAGAATGGGAAGACGTACAAGGGCAAGATGACCCTTGTCTCGCCCATGCGGCTCGATCTCCGGGGCTATATCGGCATAGCGCTCATCGGCAGGACGGCGACCTGGACGCGGTGAACCGGACGCGGAGACGCGGCGAAGGGGAGACGCGGAGACAGGAACTCACCCAGTGAAGGAACTGGAAAAAGCAAGGCTGAAGCAGGCGCAGGAATCACTGGATGAGGCGCAGGCGCTGTTCACCGACGGCATGGACACCGGGTTCGTGCTGACGAACCTCTTCTACGCGTTCTATTACCCTATTCTCGCCTTGATGAACGAGGGGCAGGTTCCGACTACCATGCAGAGCGTGACCCTCGGTCTTTTCGAACAGCAGTTCATCAAGACCGGCCTCTTCAAACAGGAGTATGCCAGCGCCATATACCGGTTGTTCATCCTCAAGCCGAAATGCAGCGGCGAGAAGACGCCGGTGAGCGCAGGCGAGGTGAACACGCTGTTGGATCGTGCCCGGAAATTTATCAATGATGTGGAAGAATATTGTAAATAATTGACGGATCGATGGGACCGGAGGTCAATATGAAAAGACTCATGACGGCGTCGCTGCTCGTCCTTGCAGTCTGGATCGTACCTCTCATCGCTGTGGGGGGCCAAATTGACGGTGTTGATATCGTCAATTACGGGATATATGTCGCAAGCGATACAGAAGGGGTTCGCAGCGCTGAAAAAAATGCCGCGGAACAAGGAAATCAGGAGAAGACCTGGAAGCTCCTTACAAAAGGCGACCGGATCCCTGCGAAGATGACAACGAGCTTCGGGATCGAATATGTCATCAAGGGAGCTCCTGCAGGTGAACCGGTCAAGATCACTCTCCGCTATCTGCATCCGATGATATCCAATCCGGAGACGGGCAAAAAATACACCTCCCAAGAGGTCAGCATTGCTGCTCTGGTGGGCAAAAAGATCCATGAGGGATATACCTTTGATCATGAGTGGGAGATCGTCACCGGCGCATGGGTCATACAGGTATTCTATGATGGCAGGAAGCTGGCAGAGCAATATTTTACCGTATACAAACCGTGAACGGTCGACATTATTGCGGTACTGAGGTAACGGGGCTGGCCCACGGAGATCAAACGATCTTGATCAGGCATCGATGCGGACATTGCAGGCTTGGGAGACCCCATGGGTCATTGCCCGTCAGTTTCCGTCAGGCCGTGCCGCATTTCCTGCATGGATTTTTTCCTCCCTGTCTGGTATAGTACATAAATGCGAAGTCCGTTCTAATCCTATGAAAACAGCATCATTACCCATAAGCCGGTCCACCCGGAGGTATAACGCCTTCGGACAGTACATGAAGGACCTCTATAGTCAGCCTGTATACAAGGTGAATGTGGACGCGGGATTCACCTGCCCGAACCGAGACGGCACGGTCTCCGTGGGCGGCTGCATCTACTGCAATAACGATAGCTTCCGCCCGGCCGCCTGTACCAGCGCGGCATCGGTGCGCGACCAGGTCGAAAAGGGGATACCCTACCTCCGGCGTCGGTATGGCGCCGAGAAGTTCATCGTCTACTTCCAGCCCTTCACGAACACCTATGCTCCGGTCGGGACGCTGGAGCGGTTGTACCGGGAGGCTCTTGACCAGCCCGGCGTTGTCGGACTCGCCATCGGGACCCGGCCTGACTGCGTGGACGAGGATAAGATCGCTCTGCTGGAGGGACTTGCAAAAGACCATTTCATCCTTATTGAATACGGTCTCCAGTCCATCCATGACCGGACGCTGGCGTTCATCAACCGCGGACACGATTATGCGTGCTTCAAACGCGCCCTTGCCATGACCGCGGGAAAAGGTATCAAGGTCGGGGCGCACCTGATCCTCGGCTTTCCGACGGAGACGCGGGACGACATGCTTGCCATGGCGGACGAGCTTTCGGGGCTTCCTCTCGGGTTCCTGAAACTCCACCAGCTTCAGGTCATCAGGGACACGGTCCTTGCGGACCTGTATGCGGCCAAGCCGTTCCCCACGCTGGGCTATGAGGAATATATCGCGCTGGTCGCCGATTTCCTCGAGCTGCTCTCTCCGGACATCGTGCTCCAGCGTCTGTTTGCCGCAGCGCCCGAAGATATCCTCATCGCGCCGGTCTGGAACAAGACTCGGAGCGAGTTTCTGAACGACCTCGATGCTTTTATGGAAGAGAAGGGAAGTCATCAGGGAAAGAGGCATAGGAAGTAGTATCCACCACAGAGAGACTAAGGCACAGAGCAAGGCGGTACAACCAACCTGATGTAACGATCTCCTCTCTGAACTCTGTGCCTCTGTGCTAATAACATCAGGAAGGTTAATCTTATGATCGATCTGCACACACACTCATTGTTCAGCGACGGCGTGCTGGTGCCGTCGGAGCTNNCCGGCAGCGCCTTGATCTTCCAGCGTTTGCTGAGCTCACGGCAGGCTTCCGTCACCCTCGGGATGATGAAATCCAGGTTCGATGCGTCGGCATGGTCCGTTATAGCGATCACCTCATAGCCCTTCATCACCACACCACGAAGCTGCCGGGCCTCGAACTCACCCACATCCCGCCGGAGACCTTCGGACAGCTCACGAAGAAGGCCCGCAAGCTGGGCGCCATGATCGTTGTGGCACACGGCGAGACCCTGGTGGAGCCGGTGCATCCCGGCACCAATCGGGCTGCGATAGAAGCGAACGTGGACATCCTGGCCCATCCCGGCCTCATCACCCGTGAGGAGGCAGCGCTGGCCGCGAAGAAGGGTGTCTATCTCGAGATCACGACCCGGAAAGGCCACAGCCTGTCGAATGGCCACGTGGCCAAGATTGCCGATGCGACAGGCGCGAAGCTCGTGATCGACACGGACACCCACGAGCCGGGAGATTTGGTGACCGACGAGTTCGCCCGGACGGTCCTGCTCGGCGCCGGCATCAGCGGGAAGCGGGCGGACGAGGTCTTC
>JAFNGD010000403.1:2080-6228 GCA_017885365.1 Nitrospirota bacterium | reverse complement strand
CGGCGCGTGACCCGCGTCGTTGAACAAAGAAAAACCCCGGCTATCAATCTAGCCGGGGTTTTTAATTTAGTTTGTTACTGCGTCTCTGAGTCCTACTACTTCGGCTGTTGAGCAGGCTGTGCGGGTTGTGGAGCCGNNGCCGGTGCAGCCGGAGGCGCCGCAGGCGGGATGGCAAGGGTGCCTGCGGGCGCCGCTGCCGCCGGCGTCACGTCGCCGCCCTGCTGGACAGCGGGACCGGGCAGGGGTTCGGTCGGTTTGAACTTATTCGGTGAGAAGTTGGGATTGATCTCGTAGGCCCGGTCGAAGAACTCGACGGACCGCTGCCTGGCGCCCTCATCGCCTGCCCGGCCCTTCAGGTAGCAGGCATATCCCGCGTAGTACAGCGCCTCCGCCTCGATCTCGGGGGACGTTGCTGCGGCGTCCTCGAACACCTCGACGGCGGCATCGTACTTCTTCTGCTTGATCAGCGCGAAGCCCTTTTCCAGACCGGCTTTGGCAGCCTTGGTATCGAAGAGCGGCTCCTCGGCGGCATAGACGGCAGGAGCCGCGATGGCGAGCAGCGTGAGGACAAGAACTGACGCGACAATTCCCCGCATAGAGACCTCCCTCAAGAGATTTGATATTGTTACCTTATCATGCCTCAGAGGCCGATGTCAATGCCCCTTCATCGCCAATTTTGTATCTGCTCCGCAGGGCAGCGACGGAATTGTCGATTCCAGGAACAGATCCATCCTCCTGAAATATCGCAGTAAACGCATTGCCACCCTTGTATCTCCTCGACAATAGTGTCGTATTCCTTTCTTCATCCATATCCCAATCATTCCGTAACTCCTTATTAAATCAGAGTTCCAAGGTTTGGCATGANNGGTGAGGATTTTCTGCTGCTCGATGTCCGGACGCCGGCCGAGCATACTGCCGAGGCGATCGAAGGCTCCTATCTGCTTCCTGTTCAGGAGCTGGGATTCCGCGTTGCCGAACTGCCCCGGAACAAGGAGATCGTTGCCTACTGCCGTGTCGGGAACCGCAGCGCCTTCGCTGCCTCCCATCTTGCCCGTCTCGGATACAAAGTGAAGAACCTTGAAGGCGGTATTATGAACTGGAACCAGACACAGGGATGCGCGGTCGCAGGTACGTGCTGATCGGTACGGGGACGAGCGACGCCATGAAGAACATTTTAATTTACGCAGGCATGTTCCTGCTGCTGCTTGCGATGGTGACGGCGACAGCGTACGCGGGAGAACCGCTGACTCTGGACCAGGCCGTTGAAACGGCCCTCAAGAACAACCCGGGGCTCAAGGCCGCTGACTCCCAGGTGGAGGCGGCGCAGGCGGGCATCACCAGGTCGCGGTCGGGTTTCCTGCCGAAGGTGAACCTTTCGGAGATCTGGAGCAGGACCGACAACCCCCTGATGGTCCTCGGAACCAAGCTGAACCAGGAGATCGTCACGCCGGCGGACTTCAATCCAACGGTAATGAACAATCCCGAGCCCGCATCGAACTACAACACCCGGTTATCGGTCATGCAGCCGGTGTTCAACGGCGGCAAGGAATATCTCGGTGTGACGCAGGCGCGCCTTGCCAACGAGGCAGCGCAGCAGGACCGGAACCGGACTCGGCAGGAGACGGTGTTCAACGTCGTCAAGGCATACTACGGCCTGCTGCTCGCGAAGGAGTACGACAAGGTGGCGCAGCAGTCCCTTGAGACCAGCGCGGCGAATGTAAAGCTCGCCGAAGCTCGGTTCAAGGCGGGCGCCGTGCTCCAGTCAGACCTGCTTCGCGCCAAGGTGCAGCTTGCCGAGGTGAAGGAGATGGCGACACGCGCCACGAACAGCGTGAAGCTTGCCGCGGCGAACCTCAATTTCGCCATGGGCGTACCCCAGGGTTCGGCATACGAGGTCATGGGGACGCTCTCGGTCCAGGAACTGAAGGAAGACCTGGACAGCATGATCAGCGAGGCCCTGTCATTGAGACCGGACCTCGTTTCCCTCGACCGCAACCGCAGGAACGCCGAGACGAACGTCAAGCAGGCGCGGACCGACTACATCCCGAGCCTGAACCTGATGGGCCAGGTGGACTGGAACAGCGACCGTTTCGCCGGGAGCGACGCGAAGAGCTGGGCCGTGATGGCCGTGCTGCAGTGGAACCTCTTCGACGGTCTGGTGACCACGTCGCGGGTTCGCGAGGCATCGGCTGCGGCCGGCAGAGTGAAGGCGCTGGAGGAGCAGATGCGGTCGGGCGTCCAGCTCCAGGTGCGGCAGGCCTATTACAACCTTGCCGCTTCGCAGGAGCGGATAGCGGCCACGTCGTCGTCGGTGCAGGAGGCGGAAGAGGGCTTGAGGATAGTACAGAAGCGGTACGAGGTCGGCATGACCACCTTCGTCGACGTGCTCGGCGCGGAGAACGCGCTGATCCGGTCAAGGACCAACGCGCTCCAGGCACTGTACGACAACAACGTCGCCCAGGCCGAACTGAAGCTGGCGGCGGGCATCTTGTGATAGAATTTAAGAAGAACTGACCAGCGTCTTACGAGACAAGGGAGAACCAGTCATGATCAATATCCATACCATCGAAAACAAGTTCAAAGAACTTGACAAAAAAGTGCTTTTCGCAGGGATCGCCGTCATTGCCATCGCGGTGATTGCGGGCATCGGTTACCGGATCCTCGGGAAGCAGGGCGGCCCTGCCGGCGCGCCGGCAGCCGGGGCATCCATAGAGGTCCCGGTCGTCATGGTCGAGCCGCGCAGTATCGAATCCGTGGTGACCGCGGCCGGGGCGCTGAGTTCGAAGAACTCCTCGGTGCTCTCGGGCAAGGTGATGGGCAGGGTGGTAGCACTCAACGTCCACGAGGGGGACCAGGTGGCCGAAGGCAGGCTCCTGATGAAGATCGACAGCGGCGAGATCACGGCCCAGGCGATCCAGGCCCAGGCAGCGTACAACAATGCGAAGCTCCAGTATGACCGCATCAAGAGCCTCTATGACGCGACGGCATCGACCCAGATGGAGATGGACCACGCGACCCTCGGGCTCGAGACGGCACAGGCAGGTCTCCGGGCGGCGAAGGCCATGGAAAGCTACACGATCATCACGGCGCCCATCGCGGGCCAGATCGTGGAGAAGCGGATCAACCTGGGCGAGATGGCCATGCCCGGCCAGCCTCTCATCAAGATAGAGGACAACAGGAACCTGAGGCTCGAGGTGACGGTGAGGGAACAGGACATCCTCCAGATCCGGCCCGGAGCGGCAGTCAAGGTGCAGATCGACGCCATGCCCGGCAAGGACATCGCCGGCAAGGTGTCCCAGGTCGTTCCCGCGTCCGACATACGGACCCATTCGTTCATTGTGAAGATCGACATCCCCGCCGACAAGGGGCTCATCACCGGCATGTACGGCAAGGCCTTCTTCACGCTCGGCAAGCACGAGGCCATCGTCGTGCCGAAGACGGCGGTGGTGGAGATGTCCGGCATCACCGGAGTGTATATCCTGTCCGGCGACGAGACCGCCCTGTTCCAGATGGTCCAGCTTGGCGCCGAGCACGGAGACCAGGTCGAAGTGGTGACGGGCCTGAAGAAAGGCGACCAGGTCGTCGCGGACCAGAAGAGCGGGCGGCTCGAGGGCAGGAAGATCGTACCGGCGAAGAAGTAACGAATACATTGCGGAATTCCGTAGGGGCAACCCTATGTGGTTGCCCTGATTCGGGCGGCGATCGCCCTGATTCGGGCGGCCACGCAGGGCCGCCCCTACAGATTCATCCGTGGTTACATTAGGATAATAAAATGAAACTCAACATCAGCGGCAAGATAACCCAGTACTTCATCAATTCCCAGCTTACGGTGCTGCTCATGGCGGCCACGGCGATCCTGGGGTTGTTCGCGCTCGTCTTCACGCCGCGGGAGGAGAACCCCCAGATCGTGGTCCCCGCGGCGAACGTGATGGTCATGATGCCAGGCGCGCGGGCCCAGGAAGTTGAAGAGCTGATCAGCAAGCGCCTTGAGTCCAAGCTCTGGGAGATCCCGGGCGTCGAGGACGTGTATTCCGTCTCCATGAACTCCATGGCCGTGGTGACGGTGAAGTTCTATGTGGGGCAGGACAAAGAGCGCTCCATGGTAAAGCTCTACGACAAGATCATGTCCAACATGGATTTCGCCCCTC
>JAFNGD010000403.1:0-2012 GCA_017885365.1 Nitrospirota bacterium | reverse complement strand
CTCTCGCCGCTCCAGATCGCCCAGGCGATCAGCGTGTCGAACACAAACCTCATGTCCGGCGAACTGGAACAGGGGGACCGGAAGCTCTCGCTCGAGACGGGCGGGTTCTTTACCACGGCAGCCGATGTAAAGAATGCCGTGGTCGGCGTTGCGAACGGCAAGCCCGTGTACCTGGGAGACGTCGCGGACATTACCGACGGATTCGAGGAGACAAGGTCGCTGACGCGGATCGCCTTCGGGGCCGGCCATGAGCACGGGTCCTCGCACGGCTCGGTCCAGGCGGCCTCCCCGCAGGCGGGCGAGCATCCTGCCGTGACCGTGGCGCTGGCGAAGCGCCAGAAGCTGAACGCCGTGAAGATATCGGACCAGATACTGGCAAAGCTCGACGAGCTCAAAAAATCCCAGGTTCCCCCGGGGATCAACGTGACCGTCACGCGGAACGACGGGAAGACCGCCAACGACGCGGTGAACGAACTGGTGTTCCACCTTGCGGTCTCGATCATCGTTGTCATCATCCTGCTCTATTTCGCCCTCGGCTGGCGCGAGGCGGCCATCGTGGCCCTGGCCATCCCGTTGACGCTGTTCATCACGCTGGCCATCGGTATGTTGTTTGGCCAGACGATCAACCGTATCACGCTGTTCGCGCTCATCCTGTCCCTGGGCCTGTTGGTGGACGACGCCATCGTGGTGGTGGAGAACATCCATCGCCACTACCAGCTGGAGCAGCACTCGCGGCTTCAGGGAGCCATTCTGGCCGTGAACGAGATAGGCATGCCCACGATCCTGGCGACCGTCACCGTGGTGCTGGCATTCATGCCCATGGCCTTTGTGACCGGCATGATGGGCTCCTACATGAAGCCGATACCGTTTAATGTGCCCGTGGCGATGGTCACTTCGCTCTTTGTTGCGTTCATCGTGACGCCCTGGGCGAGCTACCGGCTGATGAAGGGTGAAGACCATGGGGGGCATAGCCAGCCGCCGGAAGAAACGAAGATATACAAGGCCTACAAGAAGGTGCTCGGCCCGCTCCTCGAGAGCACCGGCAAACGCAAGGTGTTCATGAGCATCATCATCGGCGTGTTCCTTGTCACGATGACCTTTCCGGCGGTGCAGTGGGTGAAGTTCCGCATGCTGCCCAANNGAGAACACGGACCGCGTGGCCCGTGCCGTGGGGGACTATCTCCGCCATATCCCCGAGGTCAAGGATTATGAGTCCTTTGTCGGTACGGGCTCGGTGATAGATTTCAACGGCTTGCTCCGGGGCGGCGCGTTCCGCGAAGCGAGCCACTTCGCCGATATCCGGGTGAACCTGACCGACAAGGAAGANNCCCTCCGGGACCGCCCGTCCGCGCCACGGTCGTGGCGGAGATCACCGGCCCGGACTACAACAAGCAGCGCGAGATCGCCGGCGAGATACGGGCGCTCTTCGCGAAGACCGCCGAGGTCGTGGACATCGACGACAGCGTGAAGGAGAAACAGGAAAAGTACCAGCTGGTCGTGGACAAGGAGAAGGCGGCCCTTTCGGGCATCTCAACGGAGCAGATCGTCCAGACGATGCGCATGTCCGTGGCGGGCATGGCGGTCTCGACCCTGCACAAACCCGAGGCGAAGAACCCCATCGCCATCTTCCTGCGGCTCCCCAAAGGGGAGCGCGCGGGGCTGTCGGACCTGGACAAGGTGTTTGTGTCCGGACCGACGGGGAACCAGGTCCCGTTGTCTTCCCTGGTGAAGGTGGTGCCGTCGGAGATGGACAAGGCCGTTTACCACAAGAACCTCGAACCCGTGACCTATGTGTACGGCGAAATGGGGGACCGCAGCCAGGTCTACGCCGTGATCGACATGATGAAGCATCTCTGGAAGCATCCGTTGCCGGAAGGATACAAGATCAAGTGGGACGGCGAGATGAAGCTCACGCTCGATGTCTTCCGCGACCTGGGCGCGGCCATGGGCGTGGCGCTCATCGCCATCTACCTTCTCCTGGTCGGCAGGTTCCGGTCCTTTACGATCCCGGT
>JAFNGD010000402.1:4804-14772 GCA_017885365.1 Nitrospirota bacterium | reverse complement strand
GGGTGCTTCGTCTCCGAGGCCGAGATCAAACGGGTGGTGGAGTTCATCAAGAAGCAGGGCGCACCCAACTACGAGTTCCTGGCCCAGCGTGTGAAGGAAGTGGCCGAGGCCGAGGTGGCCGCCGTGGAGGACAGCGAGCGCGACGAGTTCTACCAGCGCGCCGTGGAGCTGGTACAGACGAACGGCCAGGCGTCCACGTCCTTCCTGCAGCGCAGGCTTCGCGTGGGCTATAACCGCGCCGCGCGCATGATCGAGATGATGGAGGAGGACGGCATCGTGGGCCCGGCCGACGGCGCCAAGCCCCGTCAGGTGCTGGTCCGGAAGAACATGGACGGGACGGTGAGGGACCTTGATGACATCTAAGAGACATCGCGGATCGCGGATTGCGGATTGCGGAAAGAAACAAACGGGTATGTGCTGGTATCTGCGGCTGCTCATCGTCTTCCTTTTGTTCCCCATGGGATACGCTTTGTCTGCGGCAGAGACGGCGCCTGTGGCGTCGGGACCAGCTGTGACGGCGCCCGCGGTCATGGTCCCCGCCGCTATCGGCACGGATGCTGTTCATGCCATTGAAACGCACTATCGCGACCTTGCGGACCTGACCGCGAAGGTCGTGCAGAAGAACTTCCTCAAATCCGTGAATAAGACCCAGAAGTTCGAGGGGACCCTATCGATCAAACGTCCGGGAAAGCTTCGCCTCGAATACACGAACGGCCAGGTCATCGTCATCGACGGCACGGATGCATGGTTCTATTCGAAAAAGAGCGAGCAGGCCATCCGGCGCACCTTTAAGGACTTCGAGCAGGCCAACATACCGGTTGCATTCCTGCTCGGCGCGGGGGCCATGCGGCAGGATTTCGAGGTGTCTGTGCCCGAGGAGGACAAACCCCGCATGCTGGACCTGGTCCCGAAAAAGGCGGGGGCCGCTATGAAGAAGCTGCGGCTTCACTCTGATGAGACCGGCAGGATCACCCGGATGATCGTCTATGACCGGTCAGGGAATACGTCGGACGTCCAATACTCCGACGTGAAGGAAGGTGTGGGCCTGGACGATGCGCAGTTCCGATTCAAAGTCCCGAAAGGGACGGAAGTGATCGAACAATAATGCAGGAGACAGGAGCCAGAATTCAGGAGTCAGGAGAGGACCTTCGCTCTCCTTCTGGCTTCTGACTACCGACTCCTGACTACCCAATGATTTGGAGGAACCATGGCCGCTGAAAATTCGTTCGACGTTGTATCCAAGATCGACATGGCCGAGGTGACCAACGCGGTCACCCAGACGATGAAAGAGATATCCCAGCGGTTCGACTTCAAGGGCAGCAAGTCCGCCATCACGCAGGAGAAGGACGCGCTGGTCATCGTCTCCGACGACGATTACAAGCTCAAGAGCGTGATCGACATCCTGCAGGGTAAGCTGGTGAAGCGCGGTGTGCCAACCAGGAATCTGACCTACGGCAAGGTGGAGCCGGCACTCGGCGGGACTGTGCGCCAGAAGGTGACGATCCAGCAGGGTATCCCCACGGACAAGGCCAAAGAGGTCGTGAAGGCCATCAAGGATTCGAAGATCAAGGTCCAGGCCTCGATCCAGGCCGACCAGGTCCGCGTGTCGGGAAAGAACCGCGACGACCTCCAGACGGCCATCGCCCTGCTCAAGGGCAAGGATTTCGGTATCGAGCTCCAGTTCACCAACTACCGGAGCACGTAACGGGCGGGTTTCTCGCCCCGCCTTTTCGTTCCGCCGCTCTCCCTCCTAACCGGTGAATTAACCTTGCATTTTTTGTCTAAACTGCTATAATTTGCCAATGCTGCCCAGTATGCCCATTCGGGAGTCCGCATGAGCCTCGTCGGTCGCCTGGAAGACCTCGCCTTGCCGGACATCTTCCAGATCATCAGTCTGAGCAAGAAGACGGGCACGCTTGTCGTCAGGAGCCGCAAAGGGACGGGGATGATCGTGTTCAGGAACGGCCAGGTGGTCCAGGCCGGCAGCGACGTCATCCGCGACTCCCTCGGCAATATCCTGGTGTCCCAGGGGATGGTGGACCAGGCGGACCTCGCGGCGGCGCTCGCGCGCCAGAAGATGAACCCCGACAAACCCCTCGGCATGCTCCTCGTGGAAACCGGCGCCACGACCAGTAAGGTCATCGAGGACGTGGTGCGCCAGCAGATCGAAGAAATCATCTACGACCTGCTCGCATGGGAAGAGGGATTCTTCAACTTCGAGCTCGGCGAGGTCGCGCCGAAGGACAAGATCGAAGTCGATACACAGGACCTGCTCCTGAAATCCGGCCTCAGCGCCGAGTACCTCCTGATGGAGGGGACACGGATCCTCGACGAAAAGCGCAAGGGCCAGGGCAAAAAGACCCCGCCCGCCGCCAAACCGCAGGCGGCACCCAAACCTTCCGCCTCGCCCGATCCCTTTGCAGCAGCAGCGCCGCTGAGACCGACCTCCGCACTGTCCCGTCCCGCTCCGGTCACGCGGTCCAGCTACGAGCCCGCCCGAGAAGATTTTCGCGCGAGGATCGAGACCGAATCTCCCTCCAAGCAGATCACAACGCTCAAGTCCATGTTCGACGAGCTCCGGTTCCCCACGGCCACGGCCGAAGTGACGCTCCTGACCCTCCGGTATGCGAGCGAAGTGGTGAACCGCGCCATCCTGTTCATGGTGAAGAAGGACGAGGTACGCGGACTCGGCCAGTTCGGGATCGAGCTGGCCAGCGGCATGTCCCCGGACAAGGTGGTGCGGAACATCCGTATACCGCTGAACACGCCGTCCCTATTCCGGAACATCATCGAATCCCGCCGCACCTACCTGGGCCCCATCGAATCCAACGACCAGAACAATTACTTCGTGAACGAGGTAGGAGGGTCCAAGCCCGACACGGTGCTGGTCATCCCGCTCGTCGTGGACAACAAGGTCGCGCTTATCGTCTACGGCGACAACCTCCCCGAGCTGAAACCCATCAGGGGCGTGGAAACGCTCGAGATCTTCATGAACCAGGCCGGCATGGCGTTGGAGAAGGCCCTGCTCGAACGGAAGCTGGCCGAGCTCCAGAAGGAGAAGAAATGAAGAATGTGCTGATCGTTGAGGACTCCAAGGCCATCCGCTCCGTTATCCGCATCGCCCTGGAGGAGGCCGGCGATTTTTTCGCCGCCGAGGCGAACAACGGCTTCGAGGCGCTCAAGATGCTGCCAAGCAGGAAGTTCGACCTCATCATCACGGACATCAACATGCCGGACATCAACGGCCTGGAGCTCATCGGTTTTGTCAAAGCGAACCCGTCCTTCAAGGACATCCCGCTCATTATCGTGAGTACAGAAAAGACCGAAGAGGACAAGAAGCGCGGCATGGCGCTGGGCGCGTTGGGCTACGTGGTCAAGCCGTTCAAGAAGGAAGACCTTATGGTGCTGGTGAAGAAAGCGGTGGGAAAAGAATAATGCGGAATGGCGAATGCGGAATGAGGAGTGAAGACCTGAAGAGCACATTGTTGCGACTCTTTGCTTGTCTGCACCGCACACAGCACTCCGCGCTCCGCCCTCGATGCGTATGAAGTCAGACCGTCCCATACAGGAGTTCCTGGCCGAGGCCGAGGACATTCTTGAGTCCGCGAACCAGGCCCTCCTTTCCCTCGATGACGCGAAGGGTGGCGGTCGCGCCGACCCTGATACGGTCAACGGTCTCTTCCGGGCGCTCCATTCCTTCAAGGGCCTTGCCGGGATGTTCGGGCTCAAGGCCCTGGCGGACCTCTCGCACAAGCTTGAGTTCCTCCTCGACGAGGTCCGGCTCGGCAAGGTGGGCCTGGGCCGGGAGACGCTGGACGCCCTGACGGACACGCTCGGGCTCCTGGGGCGGCTCGTGCAGCAGACCGGGAAGGGCAGGCCCCTCGAGGACATCGCCGGGGCGCTGGACCTCATCGACCGGATCCTCGCGGCGAAATCCGCGGATGCGGCCAGCCAGACGCTCCTGTCCCAGGTCGCCATCGATCCGGCGGTGCTGCAGGTCCTGACGGAATATGAGGAGCACCGGCTGATCGAGAACGTCCGGGAGCGGAAGAACCTTTTCCTGGTCCGGGTCGCATTCTCCTTTGCCGAGTTCGAGAGCGGCATCCGGACCCTGACCGAGACGATCAAGCATCACGGCGAGATCATTTGCACCCTGCCCACTGCCGGCGCGGGGGGCGACGGCATCGGCTTCACCATCATGGTCGGGACCGCCGAAACGCAGGAGGTCCTGGCGTCGGCGACCAACCAGCCGAACACATCCTTCGAGGCGGTCCCTCGGATGGACGAGGGTAAGATGCCGGAAGCACGGCCCGAGATGACGACGCTCAAGACCGTGAGCAACACCGTGCGTGTGGACATCCATAAGCTGGACAGCCTGATGAGCTCCGTGGGTGAGCTTCATATCATCAAGGGCGAGATCGGCCGCATCGCCCTGGACCTGCGCGGCCAGCAGGGGTTCACCGGCATCGCCGTGACCCTCACCAAGGCATACAAGAACCTGGAGCGACGGCTCAACGAGATCCAGGAGGGCATCCTGGACGTGCGCATGGTGCCCATCGGCCAGATCTTCACGCGCCTCGCCCAGACCGTCCGGAAATACGCCCGCGAGGCGGGCAAGGAGATCGACCTCGAGATCCACGGCGAAGAGACCGAGCTCGACAAGCTCATGGTGGAGGATCTGGCGGACCCGCTCATGCATCTCATCCGGAACGCCATCGACCACGGCATTGCCCGGCCGGAGGCGCGACGCGCCCAGGGAAAGCCCGAGCGCGGCCTCGTGCGGCTCACTGCGTTCCCTACGGGAAACCACGTGGTGATCACCGTTGAGGACGACGGCGGCGGGATCGACCCGCACCGGATTTTGGCCAAGGCGCGGGAAAAGGGGCTGGTGGAGGACGAGCTCGACGCCGAGCACGACCGCAAGGAGATCCTGGACCTCATCTTCCTGCCGGGCTTCACGACGAGTGAGACGGTGACCGAGATCTCGGGGCGCGGTGTGGGCATGGACGTGGTGAAGCGCAATGTGTCGCGGCTCTCTGGGATGATCGACATCGAGACGGAGACGGGTGTGGGTACGACCTTTATTCTGACCCTGCCGATCACGCTGGCCATCATCAAGGCGCTGATCATTGAGGCAAGCGGACGCCGGTTCGCCGTGCCGCTGGGCTCGGTCCTCGAGGTCATGCGGGTCCGGCCGGAGCAGATCGAGACCATCGAGACGCGCGAGGTGATGGCGATCCGCAACGAGACCATCCCGCTGCTGCGGCTCTCCGATGCATTCTCGCTGCCCCAGGCGAACCAGCAGGAAACGCACTTTGTCGTCCTGGTGGGGCTCGCCGAGCGGAGATTGGGGCTCGTGGTTGACCGCCTGCGGGGCCAGCAGGAGATCGTCATTAAGCCGCTCGGCAGCCGCCTCTCCGATACGCCGGGCATTGCCGGCGCCACGGAGCTGGGCGACAAGATCGTTGTGCTGGTGCTCGACGTGGAGTCTCTCATCGAAGGGACGATGAAAAAAACAGCGGCCAGGAGCCAGTAGTAAGAAAACAGCAGTCAGGAGACAGGAGTCGGCAGTCAGGAGAAAAGGATGAGCGTATACCGTTTTCCCGGCTCTTGGATTCCGGCTTCTGACGCCGGAGAACGAACTACTTGTACGAAGAATTCTACGGGCTGAGAGAAAAGCCGTTCAGCAAGACGCCGGCCCCGCGCTTCCTGTACCAGAGCCGGAAGCACGCCGAGGCCCTGGCGCGCCTTCAGCTCGCCGTGGAGGACATGGACATCGTGCTCCTGACCGGCGACATCGGGTCCGGCAAGACGACGTTGTCCCGGGCGCTCATCGACTCGCTGGACGAGCGGTTCCACCCGGTGTTGATCATCAACCCGCGGCTTTCGCCGACGCAGCTCCTCCAGACCGTTGCGCTCCGGCTCGGCATTGACGAGGAGCAGCATGCGCGTCACGGTATGCTCGAAGGCATCAACGCGAAGTTGTATGAGCTCTATGAAGCGGGCAAGCGGACGGCGGTCATCATCGATGAGGCGCAGCTTATCCCGGGCAAGGAGACCTTTGAGGAGCTTCGGCTTCTCACGAACTTCCAGCTCGACGACCGCAACCTCCTGTCCCTGGTGCTCATCGGCCAGACGGAGCTGAAGGTGCGGCTGGCGAAGCGGTCGTACCGTGCGCTGAGGCAGCGCATCGGGCTTCAGTACCACCTCGGCCTGCTGGACGAACGGGAGACCGGAGAGTATGTGGCGCACCGGCTGAGCGTGGCAGGACGGGACGCTCCGCTCTTTGACGAGGGCGCGATCGCGGCCCTCTACCGATACAGTGACGGCGTGCCGCGGCTGATCAATGTCCTTGCGGGCAACGCGCTGATCGAGGGTTTCGGCAGGGGCGCAACGGCCATTACGGAGGAGATCATAGAGGATGTGGCGGATGAACTTAAGTAACATTCAACGTTCAAGGTTCAAGGGTGAATGTACGCACGTGCGATCGCAGTTCCTTGAACTTTCAGCATTGAACCTTGAATAGGAATTATTATGGATATCCTGGCGGCGAGAAAGAAGGCGGCGGAGAAGGCAAAGGCGATGAACGCCCAGAAGACCGATCAAGCGTTCCCGGCTCAGGAGCAGCAGGAGCCCGACGTTTCGGCCCCGGCGTTCCCGCTCATGCCCGAAAGCACATCCGTGCCGAACGTTTCCCTCGCAGCTCCGGAACAGGCTCCCGTGATGCCGCTTGAGAGCGAGAGGACCGCGACAGCGCCGTCGGCCGCGGCTGCCCCCGGGCCTGAGAGGAAGGAAGAGCCTGCGCCCGGGCCTGCTGCGTCCGGGACAGAAGCATCGGAGCAGCGACAGGAGGAGCAGGACCTCGAGATGCTCTCCTTCCTCCTCGGCAGCGAGGAATATGTTGTCCCCGTTGAACGGGTCCGGGAGGTCCTGACGCCCAAGGAGATCACACCGGTGCCCCATACGGCAGATTATCTTGTCGGCGTCTGCTCCCTCCGGGGCACGGTGATGCCGGTCGTCGATCTGAACCGTAGGCTGGGTCTTGCCGCGAGCGCCAGGGATGAGAAGTCCCGCATCATCGTCGTGAGCCTGGGACAAGATGACCAGGTGGGGCTCTTCGTTGACCGGGTCAGGGGCGTGGTGCGGTTCCCGCTCTCATCTGTACGGCCAGCACCCGAGACCGTGGCGCAGGGCACCGGAGCCGAGTTCCTGAAAGGCATCGCCCGGAAGGACGACAGGCTGTATATCCTGCTGGACGTGGAAAAAGCAATTGGTGCGTAACAAAAAAAGTAGTGACAAGAGCAATATTTTAGGCTACAATATATAGTGATTACCATATTTTTTAGCCTTACAACGGGCCATGAACATACGAACTGAAATCAATGAGACGGGAGGTATGTTATGAAAGTACGCAAGAAAGGATTTTTGGGATCCATGCTGGCGGTTGTCCTGGTGCTCGGCGCTTTGCTCGGCGCCTGCGGCACGGACAAGCCGACCGGTGTAGCGGTCCAGACCGTGGGCGGCGTCGTAACCGTGAACACGCCGACGGTGGGGCTCAAGGCCTGCACGTTGTGCCACACCGCGCAGACGAATGACTGGCTCCTCAGCAAGCACGCGAATGTGGAGCCCATCGGGAATCTGTACAGCGCGGGGAATCCTACGCTCGGGCAGATCAGCGCCTGCACCAAGATGTGCCATGATCCGCAGGGCGACAGCAGGCAATTGGTCGTCAGCTACACCGGGAACACGATCAGGCCCGTTGTCGGCTGCGAATCCTGCCACGGCGGCGGCGGCCTGCACGTGGCGCAGGGCGGCGTCGGGCCGATCGGCTACGCGGCATATACGGCCGGTGTTATCAGCGGAACGACAAGTTCGGTGAAGGTCTCTGCTCAGTTCGCGACCTGCACATCCTGCCATGAGCTTCTCGATCCGAACGATCCTGTAAGCTCACCGACCCTGACGCCGGTGCATTCCGCGGCGAGTGGTACGAACCCGACCGGCACGGCCTACACCATCACGGACACTCACTTTGCGACACCGAACGCCTGGCTGTCCAATAGGCTCAACACCCACAGTACCTCCACGGACTATAAAGCCATCTTCGGGTATGCCATGGATTATGCTGATGAGAAGGTCTGTTCGGACTGTCACAATCCGCATGCGAACGCCACGATCAACCGCGACTGGGCGGCGTCGGCCCACGCTGACCCGCAAGGCATCAAGATCGATCCGAGATCGGGCGCTTTTGTGGGCAACTTCACGTTCAGCAGCGCCTGGGCGCACTACAACTGGTCCACAAATTCTGCTTGCCAGCGCTGTCACACAACGACCGGGTTCAAAGCCTATGCCGACGCCCTCAGGAGGGGGGACACGGATTACGCCAATAAGATGAACCTCGGCACGGTGAAAACGGTCCCTTCGAATACCTTCTGGAAGCCGGAGATGCTGAAGTGCAACGGTTGCCATACTGACAACCGGGGGACGCTCAGGAACCCGGGCGCCATTACGGCGAACTATGACCTTGCTCCTTACGTATATGTATCGCACACCTATCCCGATCTGGCTGGCTCGAACGTCTGTATGGCGTGCCACACGGCCAGGGAAATCGGCGATACGATCAAGGGCACGAATGATCCCGCACTCTTGTCAGCGGGAACGATCACCTCGCTTAATTTCGGCAACCGTTCGCTCATCAACTCTCATTATCTGACTGCCGGCGCAACGGTCTTCGGGGTGTCGGGATATACGTTTGAAGACAGAAATTATGATAATCTTAGCATTTACATGCACGACAAGATCGGCACGTCCGCTGCCCCGAACACCGGCTCGAACGGCCCCTGCGTCGGCTGCCACATGTCCCGTCCGAACAAGAACGGCAACCACCTGTTCCTGCCGGTCAGCCGCACTACCAGCGGAGCAATCACGGGCATTGCGAGCGAGGTCTGCTTCAAGTGCCACGGTCCGAACGATGAGCTTATGCTCGATCTCGTACAGTCACAGAAGACGCAGTATAAAGAGGCGTCAGAAGCATTGAAAGACGCTCTTGAAAGGAGGGGCTATTACTTCGCTGATTTCAGCCCCTATATGTACACCCTGCGAGCCGGAACAACACCCATCACGCCGGCAACCGTAACGGTGATACAGAACAGCCCTGTTGTGACCCTCAACAGCGGGGTTTGGAGCAAAATTACCGGAACGGCATACCCATCAACCGGTGGTGACCGGTTCCGGGTGAACGATGACGGACAGTACTATGCAATCGAGACCAAGATTACCGGGACCGCCACCACCAATACGATCACGCTCTCGGCGCCCTATGCCGGCCCGTCGAACGGGACAGCAGCGTATACGATCATCGGCTCATCGGTAACGAGCTGGCTTACGACAACGACGCCGTTCAATACCGCCGCACCGGTCGATACGGACACGAAGGGCTATACGACGGGCAAGAACAACATGGGCGCGGCGTTCAACTTCAATCTCTTCGAGCACGACCCCGGCGCCTATGTGCATAACCGGTATTACGTCAAGCGGCTCATCTACGACTCGCTCGACTGGCTTGATGACAATCTGATGAACTATTCTGTCGGCAAGACACTCGCCGATCCGGTAACCGGTATCTGCAGTGCTGTTCCGGCTCCGGTGTGGTGCGCCGGTGCGATGGAATATCTGTTGCCGAACGGCGTGCTCGGTATCGCCGCGGAACGTCCGTAACCCAGACCAGTAAAGGAGGATTCACTTATCATGGAACGCATGCTGAAAATGAGGAAATGGATACTGCTCGGGATCCTCGGCTCCTTCTTTGTTGTCGCTGGGTGCGCGACGCTCAAGGAGACGAAGCCGATCTACCTGAACAAGGAATACGAGAAGATGATCGCCGGACGCCTCGACGCGGACTACGTGGGGACGGACAACTGTCTCAAGGCCTGCCACTTCCACGACACGCGGCGGCGCGACTTCGACCTGTC
>JAFNGD010000402.1:0-4767 GCA_017885365.1 Nitrospirota bacterium | reverse complement strand
CGACCTTCAACCTGCACAACTGGAATGCCAGCACGCACAACATGTCCGACGTGTCCTGCTCCGACTGCCACAACATCCACGCTGGCCACAACCTGAAGGTGAAGCCCCGGGAGATGACGGACCTGTGCTACAAGTGCCATCAGGACGTCCAGGCGAACTTCCGGCTCCCGAGTCACCATCCGGTGCCGGAGAAGAAGATCTTCTGCACGGACTGTCACGACTCCCACGGCGGCATGTCGGGGCGGAACCTCCGCAAGGACACGGTGAAGGAGACCTGCACCCAGTGCCATACTGAGAAACAGGGTCCTTTCCTGTATGAGCACGCGGACCTGACCGAGGACTGCCGGGCCTGCCACACGCCCCACGGGTCAGTGAACAATAACCTGCTGTCGTTACGCGAACCGTACCTCTGTCTGCAGTGCCATCCGACGCATCCGCTCTCCGGCTCCACTACGGCGCAATCGAAGAAGAACGTCTATACCCGGTGCACCGACTGCCACTCGCAGATCCACGGCACCGATCTCCCCTCGCCCAGCGGCAAGGGCACGCTCGTCCGATAGGAGGCTGACATGAAAAAGATCATATACCTGATCGCATTGATAGTGCTCCTGGCGCCGCCGCTCTGGGCCCAGGAAAAGACGCCCGCCGGAGGGCTGTACCAGCTCGGCACGCCTTTTGACGGGGACATCAGGCTGGGATACCGCTGGAACATGGCCGACGGCAACCCTAATGCGGGAGAGTATGAGTACCAGCACCCGTCTGCGGCCGGCTCAGTGGTCTTCGAGTACGACCCGCTGCCGACCCGCTTCCTGCTCGAGACCTACGTGCTGAACAGCAAGGATTATTATGGCGAGCTCGACTATGCATACAAGGACATCATCATGCTGAACCTGCTGTCCCGGTCGATGTTCCATAACCTGGACCATTATTCCATCGGCCAGAGCACGACCAATATGACTGTGACAGACCTGAACCCCGCAGAGCTATATGGAACCTCGAACGGCATGAACCGGGCACAGGTCCGTTTCAAGGCGCCGGACTTCCCGTTCCATATCTATCTGGAGGCAAAGAACCAGGAGCGGCACGGCACCATCCAGCAGATCTTCATGAACTCCTTCACCTCCGCTGACAAGATGTCACGCTCGCGGGACATCGACTATGAGACGGAGGAGGCAAAGGTCACCATCAACAGCCACCTCCAATGGGTGGAGGTGGAGTACAGCCACGCCGCGCAGAAGTTCAAAGATACCCGCGACAAGGTCCTGACCGACACGGGGGGCACGACCACCTACACGCACAACCTGGTGCCCGACCTTCAGTCGACGACCGACACGTTCAAGGTCCACACCTCCCACACCGGCAGGATCGCCGCTGCTGTCACGTACGCCATCGGGGACCGGGAGAACAACGACAGCGGCGCCAAGACAACGTTCACGAACTCCGCCGGCGACATCAGCTGGATCCCGACGAAGGACGTCACCGTGGCCGTCAAGTACCGTCACTACGAAGTGGATGCGAACAACCCTGATACCGTGACCTCGGTGAGCCTGGGAGGTCCGACGGCCTACTCGGTCCGGCCCGCCCTCAGCTACCAGAAGGACATCATGAGCGGCGTTGTCCGGTACCGGGCCACCAAGGACCTTACCCTCCGGGCAGAGCTCGGCTACGAGAACCTGTTCCGCGACAACGTGTGGAATGGTAATCAGCAGAACAGCTGGCTGCTGGACAACAGGATCGCCAAAACGACAGCCCGCGTCGGGGCGAGCTACCGCCTGACGAACAGGATCATCCTGCGCGGCGACGTCAGCCGTCAGAGCGCCTCGGTGCCCGCGAACAGCGTGGACACCACCTATCCGGAGACCTCCGACCAGGCCCGCCTGACAGCAACCTGGACGCCGAAGCCGTGGTTCAATATGCTGCTGTCCGGCGCCACCGTGCGCGAGGAGCGAAGCGGGCTCAATGCTCCGTTCACGGACAAGTGGACGAACCAGCGGGACCGGCTCCTCGGCTCCTTCACCTTCCTGGTCGGAAAGACGACGTCGGTCACGCCGAGCTACTCGTTCTTCCAGAACAAGCACACCGGTCCCATCGCGTACACCGCCGACCCCTCCAGCGCCATCACGGCCGAGACCGGCGTTCCCTATGCCGACACGTCGCATGTGGCCGCCCTCACGCTGAGCCATGCGCTGGCAGACTCTTTGATCGTCAGCGCCGACGTTGGCAAGAGCTGGTCGCGGGGCTCCTGGCAGAACTCCGGTGTGGTCACCGGGAGCAGCGAGATCGCCGACCTCACGAGCATCAAGACGGTTGATACGATTGCGGGCGCCGACGTCGAGGTCCGGGTCACGAAGAGCCTCGGCTACGATCTCCGGTACCAGATCCGGAGGATCGACGACAAACTTGACGATGCACAGGACGGCACGAACCAGACCCTTCTTGCCACCCTGTCGTGGAAATGGTAGCGGAGGGCGCATGAGAACGATTACCTTGCTGATCTGTACCGCGCTGCTCATCTGCGCGGCGCCCGCAGGAGCGGGCGACAAGACCATCGGCGTGGTGATGGCGGGAAACATCGGGTACTACCAGGATCTTCACCGGGCCTTTGCCAACGGCTTGGTGAAGGAGGGCTTCGACCGTCGCAAGGTGGACACGCTGCTCCAGATGCCAGCGCCCGACCCGCTTTCGTGGACCAATGCCGTCCGGAAACTGGTGGTCGCCGACGTGAACGTCCTCGTGACCTACGGCGGCGCGCCCGCCGCCCTGGCCATCCGGGAAACAAAGTCCATCCCCATCGTCTACGCCGGGGTCTATGACCCCGCGGGCATCGGCGTTGCCGCGCGCAACATGACCGGCATCAGCTCCAAGGTCCCGCTCACGAGCCTGCTTAAATATGCCAAGAAGCTCACGAACTTCACCAGGCTGGCCGCAGTCTATAATGAGCTGGAGCCTGATTCGGTGAAGCAGATCGAGGAGCTCACGGCCCTGGAAGGCCAGTACGGATTCCAGACGGTGAAAATGGCCGTCAAGCGGCTAGAGGATGCCCGTGCGCTCACGTATGCAGGCAAGGCCGATGCGGTGTTCATCTCCGTCAGCGCGACCGTGAACGAGGCGCTGCCCGACATCGTGAAGACAGCCCACGGCAGCAGGATACCGACCATGAGCCAGACGGGCGGCTCCGGGGACAAGGGGGTCATCCTGACCCTCGCACCGAGCGCGACCGAGCAAGGCGAGGCCGCGGCCCGCATGGTCGCGCGGATCCTGAAGGGCGACAACCCGGCCAGCATCGCACCTGAGGTCCCCAAGCTGATCGAACTGGTCGTGAACCTCAAGGAGGCGACGGCCCTGGGGCTGAAGCCTTCCATGGACCTGATCTCTGACGCGACGAAGGTGATCAAATGAAACTGTGGACCGCTATGACGCTGAAAACGAGGGCGGTGGTCGCCACGGCCGGCATCCTCCTCGTGGCTCTCGCGTTGAACACGGGGCTCAATATCATCAGCATGGCCGGCAAGTACCGGGATGCGGTGCTCGGCCGGACCACGGCCCTCGCCGAAGGCATCAAGAAAGACATCAACAAGGTCACGGGCTTCGGCGTGCCGCTCAACTTATTGGACGGCATGAGCGACGATCTCCGCGGGCTCATGAAGACCGACCGGGACATCTCCCGGGCCATGGTCATCGACAAGGACGGCAAGGTCCTCTACGCCACGGACAAGGAACGCGAAGGTTCCCTCGCGACCGATCCCGGCAGCAAGAAGGCCCTGGAGGCTGCGGAGCCGCTGGTGCAGGAATACGCCGATGAGGGAGGGGACCAGTATGAAAAAGTCATCCCGCTCATAGGGCCCGACGGCAAGAAGATGGGCGTGCTCCGGATCGCGCTGAAGGGGAGCGCCGTGAACCGGCCGATCAGGGACCTGCTCCTGCGGTCGGTGATCGTGGGGACCGTCGTCTTTGTGCTCGCCACGTACCTGGTGACCCTGTTCATGAAGCACACGATCACCGATCCCTTGGTCGCGATGGCAGGGACCGCGAGCCTCATGGCGGCCGGGGACCTCGCGCGCAATGTCACGGTGAGCGGAAAGACCGAGATCGCCGAACTGGGCACCGCCATCAACACGCTTTCTTCCAGTCTGCGGGAGATGCTCGGCCGGATAAACCAGATGACGGGCGGTCTCGGCGAAGCCATGCAGATCATGAATACGGCGACGCAGAAGATGAGCCAGGGCGCACGGGTCCAGCACGAGGCCGGGGAGCAGACGGCCATGACGGTGGACGAGATGATCGCCTCGATCAGGGGCGTTGCGGAGAACGCGGCGGAAATGTCCCAGGCCGCCTCCGATGCGTCGTCGTCGGTCGCGGAGATGGCCGCGTCGGTCGAAGAAACCGCGCAGAACGCCAGCGGCCTGTCCTCGGCTGCCGATGACACGGCGGCCTCCATCGTCCAGACGCTTGCGTCGATCCGTCAGGTGTCGGAGAACACCGAGACCCTTTCCTCGGCTGCGGAGCAGACGTCGTCCTCCATCACCGAGATGAGCGCCACCGTGAAAGCGGTGGAGCAGAAGGCCCTGGAGTCGGCGCGGCTCGCCGAGAAGGTCGCACGGAGCGCGTCGGAGCAGGGCATGGCCGCGGCGCGTGAGGCGATGACCGGCATGGAGAACATCCGCTCCACCGTGGAAGCCACGGCGGAGACGGTCAACCGGCTCGGGAAGCGTTCGCAGGAGATCGGACAGATCCTGAAAGTCATCGACGAGGTGACGGACCAGACCA
>JAFNGD010000401.1:2321-2557 GCA_017885365.1 Nitrospirota bacterium | reverse complement strand
ACTGGCATATCGAGATCTGCCCGCGGACAAGCATCCCGACGGGATTCGAGCTGGGGTCCGGGCTGTTCGTGAACACAATCGCTCCCGAGGACGCGGCGTTACAGCTTCGGAGCGTAGCGCTGCCAGAGTGATCACCGAGAATTATATAAAAAGCCAAGAGCAAGGACTGGGAACGGGAGTGAACGGGGGGAAAGAGTAAAAAAAAGCAGGTCCCGGATGAACCGGGACCTGCAGGA
>JAFNGD010000401.1:0-2314 GCA_017885365.1 Nitrospirota bacterium | reverse complement strand
GAATGTCGCCGAAATGAACGAACACGTCAGCGCCACCTTCGCGGGAAATGAAGCCAAAACCCTTGGCATCATTGAACCACTTCACGGTTCCGGTTATCATGGTGAGCTACCTCCTTCCGGGAAATTGAAGATGACGGAGCGTTGTACAACAAAAAACCGCAAGGACGAAAGGTCATTGCGGTTTTCCCAACAAATAACTTCCGAAACTTCTAGCGATTATATTGCCACTCCCGGACAAGGAAGTCAAGCGTTATTTTCCTTTTGCCTGACGCGATCGACAGAACAGCTCTATTCTGCCGACCGTGATCCGCTCCTCTCACACTACGCCTGCCCCGCGGAGCCCAGCACTTCCTTGTTCTTATGAATTATCATCTTGATGAGCTCGTCGCGCGCCGGCCCAAGGTACTTGCGGGGATCGAACTCGGCCGGTTTCTCGGTCAGGGTCTTGCGGATCATGGCGGTCATGGCGAGCCGTCCGTCGCTGTCGATGTTCACTTTGCAGACCGCGCTGGTGGCAGCCCTGCGGAGCTGTTCCTCGGGAATGCCCACGGCGTCCTTCAGCTTGCCGCCGTTCGAGTTGATGATCTGCACATACTCGGGGATCACCGACGATGCGCCGTGCAGCACGATGGGAAACCCGGGGATCCGCCTCTCGATCTCCTCGAGGATGTCGAAGCGGAGCGGCGGCGGCACGAGCACGCCGCGGCTGTCGCGGGTGCACTGCTCGGGTTTGAACTTCATGGCGCCGTGGGAAGTGCCGATGGAGATGGCCAGGGAGTCCACACCCGTCTTGCTCACAAAATCCTCTACCTGCTCGGGCTTGGTATACGTGGACTTGTCGGCAACCACCGCGTCCTCAATGCCGGCCAGCACGCCGAGCTCGCCTTCCACCGTGACATCATACTTGCGTGCATACTGCACCACCTTCTTCGTGAGCTTGATGTTGTCCTCGTAGGAGTGGTGCGAACCGTCGATCATGACCGATGAGAAGCCGGAATCGATGCAGGACTTGGCGAGCTCGAAGGTGTCGCCGTGGTCAAGATGAAGCGCGAACTTCACCGGTGATTTCGCGTCCTTGATCATCGCGACAGCGCCCATGGCAAGGAACCGCAGGAGCGTCTGGTTCGCGTACTTGCGCGCGCCGCTCGAGACCTGCAGGATGAAGGGAGACTTGGATTCAACGCATCCCATTACGATCGCCTGCAGCTGCTCCATGTTGTTGAAGTTGTAAGCGGGGATGGCATACTTCCCCTCCATGGCCTTCTTGAACATCCTGCGGGTGTTCACCAAGCCGATGTCTTTCCACGAGACCTTTTTCATGAGGTTTTCCTCCGAAAGATAAAGAGTGATGGATGTGACATGAAAAACGGCATAATCATACCACGAGGAACCGCTGGACCGCAAGGGCCGTCCGGCGTCCCCGAACGTTCACTTCTGGTCCGCGCACATCTTCAGCTTCGGGCAGGGCACCGGGCTTCCCGACCCCTTTGGACAGGCGCCGTTCACCGGCGTCGTGCAATTGGCCGGCCCGAAGTCCTTTGCGTCCAGCGAAGCAACGCAACACTGGACCGGCGCCTCCACATGGACGACACAGCAATCCTGCTTTGCCCCGCAGTCCTCGAAGTCGCCCGCCTCGGCTTTCTCGTTCGTGCCGCAGGCGTCCCGGCATTTCCCGCCCAGCATGGAGCAGGACTCGGACGCAGGAACAGCAGAAGGAACGGCCAGCGCCAGAACGATGAGACACGGCAGAGCGAACGATCTAATGCGCTGCATAGGGCCCCTCCCTCTTTCTCCGGTCAGCAGCGCCGCGTTATTCAATGTGGAAGGTCGCCACTTCCTTGATCCCGGGAGTATACTGCCCCACCGGGACCAGTTTCTTGTTGTCCTTCACGCAGTCAATAATGACGTTCCAAAGTTGGTTCAGCTCCTTTTTCTCCCGGTCGTTCTCCGGAACCATCTTCAGCAGTTTCCCCTCAAGTTCGATCTTCATCGTCGCCTCCCGTTCACGTATATTGGACTCTGTATAACAGTGTACCAGATTTATCGGGATTTTTCAAAAGGGCATACCTCCGTAAGGCCTGTCGGGGGTATAAAAAAGGCGGGACCAGGTGACCGGTCCCGCCTTTGAAGTGATGCTCTGATAGTGCCGTGTTAGCTCTTCGCTCCCTTGTCTGCCTTCTTCTCCCGCGCCTCTTTCTTCATCTTTCTGCCGGCCAGGTAGGCCTCGATGGGCCGCCACCCGAAGGACATGCTGCCCGCAGCCGCCGATGCCACACCCTCGACCAGCTTCTTGCCGATCAGGCTCAGGGTCATC
>JAFNGD010000400.1:2827-3486 GCA_017885365.1 Nitrospirota bacterium | reverse complement strand
GTGGACCAGAAGGACATCCTGGCAAAGACCTACTCAGCTATCTTTCCTACATTATTCAAACCGATGAGCGATATGGCCGCAGACATCGGTCGGCACATCCGGTATCCCCGGGCGCTGCTCAAGATCCAGGCGCGGATGTTCGCGACCTTCCATATGACGGACCCCTCGGTGTTCTACAACAAGGAGGACCTCTGGGAGATCCCGTCGTACCGCGGAAAGACCATGGAGCCCTATTACCTCATCACCAAGCTGCCGGGGTTCGACGAGGAAGAGTACATCCTGCTTCTCCCGTTCACACCGTCGAAGCGGGACAACCTGGCCGCCTGGATGGCTGCGCGAAGCGACGGCGAGAACTACGGCAAGGTCACGGTCTACACCTTTCCTCGGGACCGGCTCGTCTTCGGGCCGCGCCAGATCGACGCCCGNNCCTATATCTCGCAGCAGCTCACGCTCTGGGGCCAGCACGGCTCCGATGTGATCCGGGGGAGCCTCCTCATCATCCCCATCGAGGACTCGCTCATCTACGTGCAGCCGCTTTTCCTGGTGGCCACGGAGAAGGGAGGCCTGCCCGAGCTGCGGAGGGTCATCGTTGCTTACGGGAACAACGTGGTCATGGAAGAGACGCTCGATGCCGCGATCCAGCGCCTGTTCACCGGCTC
>JAFNGD010000400.1:0-2779 GCA_017885365.1 Nitrospirota bacterium | reverse complement strand
ACGGAGACGCGGTGACACGGGGACAAGGAGGCAAGGAGGCAAGGAGGCAAGGAGACACGGAACCGCGCGGGTCAGGTCTTCTATTTTGATAGGATCTTCTTCTTATTGAGTGGGCTAAATGACAGCTCTTTGTCAGTGAGAGCAGCACGTGTCTGACTATTGCGCCTGGTTGCTTGTGGATGTTTTGCACATCCCTTTCGCGTTCTAAATCCAGGAGCGAGCGCATAGCGAGCGGTTAGAATTGCAACTTCCTTGAGGATCGGAGACCCCCTGCAGTGTGATGCAGGGGGCGACAATACCTTTCTTGACCCATCTAAGGCCACGTCCGCTCGATCGCGCAAACGATCTAGGATCTAGAGCAGTCCCATACGAAAATATAGGCAGGCGACAGAGGACGAGGGTTAAACATTTCGGATGTCCGAAGCCCGAAGGGCAAGTTTCCGAAATGTACTGAGGACGACCGAGCCTGCCGTGAAGAATTTTCGTCGGGTGCCTTTCTTTGGTGGCACCTTTCTTGGGCATGCAAGAAAGGTGACAAAGAACTAGAATGATCAGACTGTAGGGGGTCAGGCCTGAAAAGATGAAATGTTAGCTGCTCCGTACTAAGAAGCCGAGCTCTGCTTGCCTCGGAGGGAACGTATGATCGTCGCCGACCTCGATACGATCGAACACCAGATGCCGCTGACGCCTGAGTTCCGACAGGCGATCGCTTTCCTGCGGCGGAAGGACCTCCCGGACCTTCCCGATGGAACAATGACCATCGACGGTACGCGGGTCTTTGCCATTCTCCAGCGGTATCGGACCGCCCCCGTCGATGCACCGAAGTTCGAATACCACCGGAAGTACCTCGACGTGCAGTACGTCCTCTCCGGCGAAGAGATCATCGGATGGGCGCCCGTGTCCGAGATGACGGCCTCGTTCGACTACGATGCAGGCCAGGACCTCTGTTATGGGCTGATGCAGCCGGAGACGTGGTCGCCCGTGCGTCTCAAGGCCGGGCAGCTCGCCGTGCTCTGGCCCGAGGATGGCCACGCCCCCCGGATCGCGGCGGGAAGTCCGTGCCTGGTGAGGAAGATCGTAGTGAAGGTGACGGTGTAGCCGCTTCGCGCGGAAACATCTTAGGAGCAGGACGGTCTACGAGCACACCTCTTCCCCATTCTTGCTGATTTCTAAAAAAACCACTGTAGACAGGGCTATCAATAGGTGCTACAATAAGACCTGTTAAGAGTACCATTAAGGAGGTTTTTCAATGGGTACGAAATTTTCCGAAGATATTGTTCCGCTCAGTGACCTGAAGGTGAACCCCGGCAAAGTGGTATCTCACGCACAAGAGACGCACCGGCCTATTTTACTCACCAGCAGGGGCCGCGGGGTGGCCGTGGTCCGATCGCTCAAGGATTATGAGGAAGAAACTGAAGAGCGCGCCTTTATGCAGGGAGTGGTGAAGGGGCTGATGGACCTGGAAGAAGGCCGCGAGATCTCGCTCTCCGAGGCGAAAAAACGCCTTGGTCTGAAGTGATCCCATGGCTGAACAGGCACGGATAACGTTTGCCGCATCAGCTATCAAGGACCTGGTGGACCTGCAGGCCTATTACGCAGGCGAAGGCGTGCTTGATGTCGGGAAAAGGCTTGTTACCGACATCATGAACACGGTTGAGCGGCTTGGAGCGCATCCGCTGAGCGGCCGTGTCGTGCCTGAGTTTCATGTCGAACATCTGCGAGAGATACTTTACCCGCCTTTCCGCATCGTTTATCGGCATGATAAAAACAAAGTGCGTATTGTTCGGATCTGGCGGAGTGAAAGACTTCTGAGGATGCCATGACTTCGGATGCACTGCTCGGGGTCAGCTCTTTTATATTTGATTTTCCCCTTTCTGCCTGAACCTGCGAACTGAGCCAACCGACTTTCAAGATGTCCCTGCGCTGCATACCTCACGGACAATAAAAGGGCTTGCCAACCGGCAAGCCCTTGCGCGTTTGTATCTCCGATGCCCATTATCCGGTCATTTCCCCGCGGAGATCACCTTCAGGATGGCGTGCTTGCTGATGTAACAGACCTTGCCGTAGGCCCGTGTGCACAGGAACCGGCCGGTGAGGTTCAGGCAGTCCGAGAGCCGTCTGCGCTGGTCCGGCACGTCGGCCAGGAGGTCGCCGCTCACCTGCGTACTGTCGCGGAAGATGACCGTGACCAGTTCCACATGCATGATGTTGAAGGCATCTTCTTCCTCGGGGTAGTGGACCTCCACCATGCGGATGGCGTTCTTGCTGATGAACTCCGGCGTGCCGCCGCCGGACAGGGGGAAGAAGTCGTTCTTGTTCTCCAGGAAGGCCATCATCTTCTGGTGGAGCGTCTGGGCGGCGGGATTGTATTCCAGGAAGATGTTGCCCTCGATCGTGTCGCCGCCAAGGAGGTACACGGTGACCAGCTGCTTTTCCTTGGGGACGGTGAATGCGCTGCGTTCCGCCATGATCGTCTCCTTAATCGCCCAGCCCGGCCAGGTTGATCGATATGGCCTTCGACTTCAGCATGGTGACGAAGCCCTGCTTGTCGATGGCCTTGATGTAGGCCTCCTCGGGCGCGACCTGCTTGTCGACGACGAACTTGAAGAGCGCCTCGTTCAGCAGCGTCATGCCCTGCCCCTTTGCGGTCTGCATGACCGACGGGATCTGGTAGATCTTTCCTTCCCGGATGAGGTTCGATACGGCGCTGTTCACGAACAGGACCTCCATAGCGGCCACCCGGCCCCCGCCGATCTTCTTGCAGAGCGTCTGGGAGATC
>JAFNGD010000399.1 GCA_017885365.1 Nitrospirota bacterium | reverse complement strand
TTGTTCCTGATCGTATCGTTGAACAGGATCGTCTGCTGCGTCACGATCGCGGTGCAGGAGCGCAGGGACTCCAGGGTCACGTTGCGGATATCCGTGCCGTCGATCAGGATCGCGCCCCCCGTTACGTCGTAGAACCGCGGCAGGAGGTTCACGAGCGTGGTCTTTCCTCCCCCGCTCCGGCCGACGATGGCGATGGACTCTCCCGCTCTGACCGTAAGATTGATGCCTTTGAGTACAGGCGTCTCCTCGTACTGGAAGGTGAGGTCCTTCAGCTCGATGGTCCTGAAATCGCGGGAGAGCTCGATCGCGCCCTCCTTGTTCCTGATCTCCGGCTCCGTATCGAGGACCTCGAATATGCGTTTTGCCGCTGCGATACCGTCCTGCACGATGTTGTTGATGCCGTTCAGGTCCTTGAGCGGCCGGTAGAAGAACACGAGCGCGACGGTGAACGAGAAAAAGTCGCCCGGCGTCATGGTCTTGCTCACAATGATCGCATACAGGCCGTACAGGATGACGAACGCGGTGCCGGTCATGGAGATGACCTCCATCACCGGATGAGAGAGCGCGCTGGTCTTGATGGACCGCATCAGTGAATTGAAGAGACCTCTGTTGCGGCTGGCGAACCTCCTGCCTTCATACTGTTCCATGCCGAAGGCCTTGACGATACGGATCCCCGATATGGTCTCGTGCAGATGCGTCGTGAGCTCGCCGATCTGTTCCTGCATCTGCGTGCTCGTTTTTCGGAAGCGCCTGCTGAACTTGGAGAGCGCGAGGCCGGCGAAGGGCAGTACGACGAGGGAAAAGGCCGCCAGGCGCCAGTTCAGATAGAGGATATAGCCTGTCAGGGCCAGCATGGTAAAGCCTCCCTGCACCAGGCTGGACGGCACCCGGGTCAGGGCCCCCTGCACCAGGTTCACGTCATTGACGATCCGGGACATGATGACGCCCGTCGGGGTCCTGGTGAAATAGGAGAAGGACAGGTTCTGGATGTGCGCGTACAGCTGGTCGCGGATGTCATTCACGACCTTCTGGCCCACATACCCCATGAAGTAATCGCGGGCATACCAGGTGATCCCCTTCAGGACGCTGACGATGATCAGCGCCAGAGGCACCCAGCGGCCCAGCTCCCAGTCCATGCCGATGATGACCTTGTCGATCACCGGCTTGACGAGGTAGGTCTGTGCGGAGATCATGGCGCTGGAGAGCAGCATGAAGACCGCTGCCCAGACAAGACGCATGCGGTAGGGCTTGAGATAGCTGAGGAGCCGTCGGTAGATTTCCATGGCTTATTACGCCCTTTTCTCCAGCAGTTCGAGGACCGCCGACGCCGCGCGCCGCGACGCGCCACCTTCCCCCAGCACCGTCCGCACGCGCACGAGCTCTTCTGTGATCCGGCGATGCTTCTCGGGATCGGCGAGGATCGTCCCAAGCTCCTCGGCAATCCGTTCCGGAGTCGCTTCGTCCTGAAGGAGCTCCGGTACGACAGCCCGGCCTGCCACGATGTTCACCAGGCCGAAGTTCCTCACGCTCACGAGCAGCCTGCCGATCCAGTACGTAAGCCGGGACGCCCGATAGACGATCACCATCGGGACCGCCATAAGACCCGTTTCGAGCGTTGCCGTGCCCGATGTCACCATGGCCGCATCCGATGCGCGGAGCACGTCGTAAACCCTGCCGTCGACGACGGTGAGCGGAACCTCACTTTTTTCGACGAAGCCCTCTACGAACTTCCGATCGAGCGTGGGCGCCACGGGCAGGATGAACTGGAGGTCAGGATATCGTCCCCGCAGTATCTTTGCGGCTCGTAGCATATCCGGAAGGAGATGCATGATCTCCTTCCTCCTGCTTCCCGGGAGAAGAGCGATTGTGCGTCGGTCCTGCTTGAGTCCCAGCTGTCTGCACGCTTCGTCACGAGTGTATGGCGAATCCACAACGTCGGCAAGCGGATGGCCGACGAACCGGACGTCTACACCGGTGGCACGGTAGAGCTCGACCTCGAAGGGAAAGACCACGAGAATCGTCTCTACCAGCTTCGCGATGGTCTTCACCCGTCCCTTTCGCCAGGCCCAGACCTGGGGGCTGATGTAATAGAGCACCGGGATGCCGAGCTTTTTGGCCGCCTTGCCGGTCAGGATGTTGAAGTCCGGAAAATCGATCAAGACGAGAAGGTCGGGCCGTTCTTCCCGCAGGAACCGCTTCAATTTCGTGTAGACACCGTAGATCGCGCCGATATGGGGCAGGACCTCTGTCGCGCCGACAACAGAGATCTCGGACGCATCCGCCAGCATCGTGACGCCGGCCTCGCGCATCCTCAGGCTGCCAACCCCGTAGACCTGCAGGTCCGGCGCCTTCTCGTGCAGCGCCTTCACCAGGTTGGCGCCGTGGAGGTCTCCTGATGCTTCTCCGGCGATGATGAGGATCTTCTTCATGCCCGTTCCGGACTAGAGCGCCTTCTTGACCGCTTCCGCAACCGTCCTGATCTGCTCCTCGGACAGTTCCGGGTACATGGGCAGGGACAGCACGTCGCGCGCCGCCTGCTCTGACACGGGAAGGCTTCCCTGCTTCATGCCCAGGCCCTGATAGGCCGCCTGGAGGTGGAGCGGAACCGGATAATAGATCATGGACGACATCTTTGCGTCATCGAGCCGTTTCTTGACGGCATCCCTGTCCTTGACCTTGATGGTGTACTGGTGGTAGACGTGCTTGCCGTCACCGCTCTCGACCGGCGTCTGGACACCCGGCACGGAAAGATATTTTTTGTACAGAGCCGCGCTCCTGACCCGGCCCGCGTTGTAGGAGTCAATGCGCTTGAACTTGACGTTCAGGACCGCGGCCTGGATCTCGTCCAGCCTGCTGTTGTACCCAACCTCGTCATGGTAGTAACGGACCTTGCTCCCGTGGTTCCTGAGGCTCTGGAGCCGCTCTGCCAGCTTCGCATCATTGGTGATGACCATGCCGCCGTCGCCGTAGCAGCCGAGGTTCTTGCTCGGAAAGAAGCTGAAGCAGCCGAGGTCGCCAAAGGCCCCGGTCTTCGTGCCGCGATGGTCTGCGCCAAATGATTGCGCGCAGTCCTCGATGATCCTGAGCTTGTGCTTTCGGGCGATCGCCATGATCGCGGTCATGTCTGCGGACTGCCCGTAGAGGTGCACCGGCAGGATCGCCTTGGTGCGTTTGGTGATGCGCGACTCGATCTGCGTGACATCGATGTTGAATGTGTCGGGCCTGATGTCAACGAATACCGGGACCGCCCCCTGGTACGAGATCGCCTCGGCCGTCGCGATGAAGGTGAAGGGCGTGGTGATGACCTCGTCACCCGGACCGATGTCCGCGGCGCGGAGCGCGAGGTGCAGGGCATCGGTGCCCGAGGCAACACCGACGGCGTGCTTCACGCCGTGGTAGGAGGCGATGCTCTGTTCGAGCGCCTTGCCCTGTGGGCCGAGGATGAATGCCGTGCTCCTGATGACCTCCAGGACCGCGCGGTCGATCTCGTCCTTCATGGCATCGTACTGGACCTTCAGGTCAACCATGGGTACTGACATAGGGTGGTGCTCCTCTCTTTAGGAGAACGGCACGAAATCGGTCGTGCCTTGTTCAATGCAGTGGGTGATCAACCGGGCGAGCGCCAGGGCGTTCTTGCCCTCGGACCCGCCGACCTGCGGCCGTTTCCCGCTCTCGATGCTGGCGATGAACGATCTGATCTCATCGAGGAGCGTATCGCGCCGCTCCGTCGGGAGTTCGTTCGTAACAAGGTCGGGCACGCTCGAGATCCCGCGGCGTGAGACGAAGGCTTTCTGCGTCTGGTAGTCCGCGGTATAGAGCGTATCGCCGTCGAAGATCCTGATGACCCGCTTTTTCTCGTCGGAGACCCGGCTCGCGGCGACGTCGGCGATGCAGCCGTTCGCGAAGATGATCCGGGCGATGACCGAGTCAATCTCCCGGGTGATGACCGACGTGCCCATAGCGCTCACGCTCTTTGGCTTCGAACCTGCGACATCGGTCACGATGTCCAGGTCATGGATCATGAGGTCCAGTACGACGTTCACGTCGGTGCACCGTACGGTGAACGGAGCGCTGCGTTCCGTTTGCACATAGCGCGGGGCCTTCAGCAGCGGCTTGATCGCCGTTATCGCCGGGTTAAATCGTTCTATGTGCCCCACCTGGAGGATGACCCGCTTCCTTTCCGCCAGGTTGATGAGCTCATCGGCCTGCTCAAGGGTCACGGTGACGGGCTTCTCGAGCAGGACATGGACCCCGGCGTCGAGGAACGGTCCCGCAATGCGGTGATGGAGGACGGTAGGCACCACGATGCTGACAGCGTCCACCTTGCCCAGTAGCTGTGATGCGTCGGCGTACGCATGGGTAGAAAGCTTCTGCGCGACCTGCTCTGCGCGGGACCGGTCAGGGTCAACGACGCCGACAAGCTCGACATTCGGCAGACTCGCATACTTCTCGGCATGGAATTGGCCGAGGTATCCGACCCCGATGACCCCTGCGCGTATCTTGTTCATTCTGAGATCAACCTCGTCCTATGTTGGGATCGTTCCGTTCGCGTCAAGAGCGACGATGGCAATGTCTGCAGCGTCAGCCCTCGCAATGAGCGCTTCCTTCTGGATCATGATGGTCTTCCCCGCCTCGATCGCGAGACAGGCAGCCTTGACCTCCTGCATGGCGGAAATCGTCAGGAGGCCAGTGGCCGGCAGATCGAACCGCAGGTCCTGCTGGGGCTTGCAGATCTTGACGACCACGGCCCCCTCTTTGCATAACCTTCCGCCGCGGCGGATGGCCTCGTCCGTGCCCTCGATGGCCTCAACCGCAAGGACGGCGAGGTCCTTCACCACCACGGTCTGGCCGATATCGAGCCGTCCGATCTCCTTTGCCATCTGCCATCCGAACGCGATGTCCTTCCATTCGCTCTTGGACGGCTTTCGCCGGGTCAGGACACCGGCGGGTGCAAGGAGGTTGTCAAGGTAGAGCGTCGATTCACGGACCGTGATGCCTTCGGACTCCAGCTCTTCCGCAACGGCGCGCAGGATAGAATCGTCCTTTTTGGTTATCATCCGTGCAAGGACCGCTGCGCCCCGGAGGTCCGGCAGGGACCCGCTGAAGAAGTGCGTCTTTTTGATGCCGCCCGCCATGAGCACGTCATGGACGTCCTGGTCCTTGAAGAACTTGATGATCTTGCCGAGATGGCCGACCTTGACCCAGCAGATGGCATCACACCACTCCGCGAGCTCCGGCACGGTCTCCCCCTCGTGCGCGGCAGCCACGACCGTCAGACCTTTCTGCTTTGCGGCCCTGGCGAACTCGATGGGGAAATCGCCGTTGCCTGCTATGATGCCGATCTTTTTCATGCCACCGCCATAGTGTTCCGCAGCGTATCTGCTGTCCATGATCTGTCGTCGGACTCCAGTCCTCTTACCGCGTCACGCCCCGTTTGGAGCTCTTCATGAATCCCACCAGATGCATGGCCTCCGGCGACCCCGGGAATTCCTCGGTCACCCTGCGGCAGGCCTCTTCCTGGGTCAGGGCGGACCGGAAGACGATCTTGTAGACCTTCTTCAGCGTGTTGATGATGTCATCGCTGAAGCCCCGCCGCTTGAGACCGACCAGGTTGAGCCCGTAGAGCTTCGCGCGGTTCCCTGCTGCGCTCACGTACGGAGGGATGTCCTGGCTTACCGCAGACTGGCCGCCGATGATGGCGTAAGAGCCGATCCGCACGAACTGGTGCACCGCGACGATTCCACCAAGGATCGCACAGTCACCGATGACAATATGACCGCCCAGGGCGACGGAGTTTGCCATGATGATATTATTGCCGAGCTTGCAGTCGTGCGCCACGTGGGAATAGGCCATCAGGAAGTTGCCGTTCCCGATCACGGTGCTCAGGTCCTCCTTGGTCGTGGCCCGGTGGATCGTGGCGCATTCGCGGATCACGTTGTCGTTGCCGATGATGAGATAGGTCTCCTCGTTCTTGTATCCGATGTCCTGCGGAGGCGTGCCGATGCTGGAGAACGGAAAGATATGGTTTCTCTCGCCGATGGTGGTCCAGCCCTCGACAAGAACGTGCGAAGCGATCTGTGTCCCCTTCCCCACCGATACGTGCTCGCCGATGACCGAATATGCCCCGACCTCGACCCCTTCGGCAAGCTTTGCCGCGGGATGGACGACCGCTGTCGGATGGATGCTCATGATGGTCTCCTCATGGTGTCTGTTTCACACGGTCAACGATCATCGCCATCATTTCCGCTTCTGCGACGACCACGCCGTCCACCACGGCCTGTCCCCTGAAGTTGACGATGTTCGAACGCATCTTGAGGACGTCCATCTCGAACCGGATCTGGTCTCCCGGGATGACCGGTTTCCGAAACTTGGCCTTGTCGATGGTCATGAAATAGATGACCTTGTTATGGACCTGGTCCGGAGGAACGGTCTTGAGCGCCATGACCCCTGCGACCTGCGCCATGGCCTCCAGGATGAGCACACCGGGCATGATCGGCTGGCCCGGAAAGTGCCCTTGGAAGAACGGCTCGTTGATGGTCACATTCTTGATCCCGACGACCCGCTTGCCGATTTCCATCTCAATGATCTTGTCGACGAGAAGGAACGGATACCGGTGCGGAAGCGTGTTCATGATTTCCTGGATACCGATCATGCTGCATCCTCCTTGATACCATGGGGTTGTCTCAGATTTTCTTTTCCAGTTCCTCGATGCGGCGCAGGAGCTGGGCCACGAGCTTCTTCAGCTCCGGCATTTTCGGGAACACGGCCTGCGCCTTGAGCCATTCCCGGATCGGGATCGCAGGGTATCCTGCGACGACCTGTCCTGATTCCATGTTCCTGGTCACTCCAGACCCTCCGCCGACCATGACCCGGTCGCCCACGGTCGTATGGTCGGCAATCCCGGCCTGACCGCCCATGACCACGTAGCTGCCGATGGTGCTGCTGCCCGCTATCCCGACCTGTCCCGCTAGAAGGCAGTGTTCGCCGATCGTGACATTGTGTGCAACATGGACCATGTTGTCCAGTTTCGTGCCTTGCCTGATGCGCGTCACGCCCAGCGTAGCACGGTCGATGGCGCAATTCGCGCCGATCTCAACGTCGTCCTCGATGATGACGCCGCCGATCTGCGGGATCTTGTGGTGACGGCCGCCTTCGGTCACGAACCCGAACCCGTCGCTGCCGATCACCGTGCCGGAATGGATGATCACGCGGCTGCCGATGGTCACGCCTTCGCGAATGCTCACGTTGGGATAGATGACCGTGTCATCACCGATACAGGACCCGGTCCCGACGAACACACCCGGATAGAGCGTGACCCTGCTGCCGATCTTCGCCCCGTCGGAGACCACGACGCAGGGGTGGATGGTCGGTCCGGCTCCCAGGACCACGTCCTTGCCGACAACGGCTCGCTCGCTGATGCCTCCGGGCGCGTACGGTTTCTCATGGAAGATCCGCAGCATCTGAGCGAAGGTGAACCGGGGATTCTTCACGGCGATCGACGGGATCGGAAGCTCCGGGGTCCCCCGGGGAACGATCACCGCGGAGGCACGGCACGCACGGAGGTCCTGAATGCGTTTCTCATCAGTGATGAACGTGATATCGCCGTCTTGTGCCTCGCCGATGCCCGCCACGCCGCGGATATCGATGTCTCCGGGACCGGCAAGCTCGCCGCCGACCTTCTCTGCCAGTTCAGTGAGCTTCATACGGTGTTCCTGCCGTTATTTCTTGGCATCGTACTTCTTGTCCAGTTCGACGATCACCTTTTCCGTCAGGTCCAGGTCATCGTCGCCATAGAGGACCGCGGGGACCTCGCCCTTGGACATGATGCTGATCGTCCGGTTCAGGACCAGGCCGATCTTTTCCTTCTTCGCCATGTCCTTGATGATGACCATCATTTCCTGGTTGAACTCGGCGGAGAGCTCTTCGTTCTTCTTGGCAAGCTCATTGTTGAATTCGGTCCGCTTCTTTTCGAACTCGTTGATCTTCCGGCCGATGGTCTCTTCTTTTTCCTTGCGCACTTCCGGCTTCAGGAGGGCAGATTGTTTCCCATAGTCGTCGCGCAATTTCTGGATCTCATCGGCGTCGAGGTCAAGGATCTTCCTCCTGCTGTCAAAATATTCCTTGAGGGTCCCTTGGTATTTCTTGCCGAGCTTGGTCTTGTCAAAGACCGCCTGCGTGTCCACGAACGCCATCTTGTTGCCAGCAGCATATGCCGACGATGAAGCTACCAACAGTGCAACCATAAGTACCAGTGCCTTTTTCATTACCGCCTCCTTTGTAATCGACAGGTGAGATGTTATCACGGCCCCGCCGGGACATCAGAATTGCGCGCCCATGGAGAATTCGAAAGCGCTTCGCTGGTCCTCGGGCTTCTGGTTGACGATATACCCCCATTCGAACCGGAGCGGGCCCATGGGCGACAGCCACCAGAATCCCCAGCCGTAAGAATGCCGCAGCTGTCCTATACTGTACGGTTCCGAATCACTGAACCCCTTGCCCATATCATAGAAGAGGAGTCCTTTGAGACGCGCCGCAGGCACGATGGGAAACGTGTATTCGAAGTTGAATATCAGCTCCTTGTCGCCTCCCACCCGGTTCAGCGAACCATCAGGGGCGGTTTCCATAGGGCTCACGGTGCCGTACCGGTACCCGCGGACCGAGCCTGCGCCGCCCACGAAGAACTTTTCTCCGGATGGCACCGGCAGGTCGCTGAGCGAATATGCATAGCCTGCCCGGCCGCGCGTCATGAAGACGGTGTCCCAGAAGAGCGGGAAGTACCACGCCGAATCAGCTACGGACTTGATGAAATTGGGATCGCCGCCGAGCGGTCCGCCTGCGTACTGCACGAATGCGGTGTTCTTCGAGCCCGACTTGGGATCGAGATAGAAGTCACGGGAGTCCCGGGTAAGGCTCGCCGTCAGCGAATGGGTCGCTATGACGTTCCCGTAACTGTCAAGCTGCTTTTGCAGCGTGAACGAGGGCGATTTGGTGATGTTGTAGACATCGGACACGTCCATGCTGTAGCGGAGCGATGCGGACACATATTCCGTGTAGCTCTTGCCGAGGCCGAGGCCGAACCCGTTGCTCTTGAGATTGTAGCCGTCGTAATTCTGGTCCTGATGATACGCGTCGACCCTGCCCCAGATCGGCTTGTCGAACAGGTAGGGCTCCATGAAGCTCAGCATGTACATGCGCCGGGTTCTGCCCCACTGGACCTTGAATTTGAGCAGCTGGCCCCGGCCTCCCAGGATTCCCTGGGTTNNGCCTCGAAGAAGTTCAGGTTGTTGATCCGTTCATAGCTTCGCTTGAGCGCCTTTTTGCTGTACAGGTCCCCTTCGTCCAGCCGCATCTCTCGCCGGACCACCTTGTCGCGGCTTTTGTTGTTCCCCGTGATGTCGATCCTGCCGATGCGCACTTCGCCGCCTTCCTGGATCTCGATCGTGATGGCGACGGTCCTTTTCTCCTGGTCGATGTTGAACAGCGGGACGACACTGGCAAAGGGACGGGAGATGGCATCATAGCGGTCCATGATCCGGGCGACATCCTGCCGCAGGGCCTCCCTGCTGAAGATCTCACCCCGCTTGAGCATGAGCTCCTTCTGCAGATCGTCAGTGCTGATGATGACGTTGCCTTTTATCGACACGGAACCTACGCGGAATTGATCGCCCTCTTGGATGTTGATGCGCAGGGCGACCTCGTTCGTCGTCGTATAGGTCTCGAACTGGCCTCCGCCCATGAACATGTAGGTATGTTCTGTGAACGGGCGCTCTTCGATGATCGGGTCATTCACCTGGACCTGGATGTATCCCCGGTTGTAATACAGGTTCCTGATGGACTCGACGTCCTCCTTGAGGTCCTCGGACCGCAAGGTGCCGCTGGTCCCTAAAAAAGAGAAGATCCAGTGCTCCTTGTTCTTCATGACGTCCTTGATCTCGTCGGACGAGATGACGTTGTTGCCGGACAGGATGATATCGCTTAAGCGGATGTTCTCGCCTTCTTCGATGTAATATACGATGTTCTTGTCGCCGCCCCGGAGCTCCACGATCACCGGCACGACAACGGCGTGATAGTATCCCTTGTCCTGATACTTGATGCGTATCTTCTCGGCGTTGTCCTGGACCAACTGCTGATTGAACGCCGTCCGTGGCAGCAGCGTAACGATCTCCTTAAGCGTTTCCGCGGTAACTTCGGTGTTCCCTTCATAACTGATCTCCCGGATGAGCGGTTTTTCCTTGACCCAGATGATCATCTTGAGACCCTTTTCAAAACCTTCGGTCTTCACCTGGACATCCTCGAAGTGACCGAGCTGGTAAAGGGTCCTGATATCCTCCTTCACCTGCGCCGGGGAGAAGACCGCTCCTTCACGGGTCTTGATCTTTGCGAGGATCGTTGCCGTCTCGATCCTCCGGTTGCCCTGGACCTCGATCAGCGTGACGATCACCCCTTCGTCAGAAGCCATGGCAAGCACCGGCGCGAAGAGCACCAGGAACGCAAGCAGCCAGGCTGCTCGATGCAGATTGAGCACGATGAGACGATCCTCCGTAGTTCTCTGAAAAAACAAAGTACTATAGCATTTACGTTCGCTGGTGTAAACAAAATTCAGGGGAGGATGCTGGCCATAGCCTCGTTGGAAAGCAGGAACCCTCGCGTGGTAAGCGAAAGCCTTGTGTTCTCGATCTGGAAGAGGCCCGAGCCCTCAAGTTTCCGGATCTTCTTCCGAAGGTTGTTCGTCGCGTCCGGTCCAAACAACTGGTCATAGTGGTCCAGGTCGATGCCGGCGGTCCTGCGGAGCCCCAGGAACAGCGTCTCCGCTGCCGACTGCTCCCGGTTCAGCACTTCCATGGTGTCGACCGCAGGGATGCCGTCCGTCATGCGCCTGATGTACTCCATGACATTTGCCATGGTCATCGAGCGCCTGTTATCGATGAACGACCACGCACCGGGACCGAGACCCAGATATTCGCCGCGGTCCCAGTAATTGCAGTTATGCCTGCATTCACGGCCGGGGACGCAGAAATTAGAGATCTCGTATTGCCGGAAAAGA
>JAFNGD010000398.1 GCA_017885365.1 Nitrospirota bacterium | reverse complement strand
GGCGGGGGAGGGGGAAGCGGGCTCCAACCGCCCACCTATAATGCAACAGGCACCTGGAATGTGACTGAGACGAGTGGAGCCAATACCTGCGGCGATCCGACTAATGTAACGGAGCCCCCCTACCCCCTGACGATCAGTCATCAGGCAGGAAGCAACACCCTCACCGTCACGGATAATCAATCCGGCAGGTCATACACAGGCACTATAAGCGGAACGACCATCACCTATTCAGGACCGAGCACCGATCCCAATTGCTCGTCCCTGACCATCACGGTGAACCTCACGATGACTTCGGCTACGAGCATAAGCGGCACCTCGAATTTCACTTGTGCCTACTCCGGAGGTTCCTGCAGCGGAACGGTCTCGGTTTCTGCTACGAGAACAAGTGGAGGACCCGGCGGAGACATAACGTCTCCGACGGCGCCGACGAACCTGACCGGTACAGCTGTGAGCAGCAGCCAAATCAATCTCTCTTGGACCGCATCGACGGACAATGTCGGTGTCACTGGATATCGGCTGGAGCGCTGCCAGGGCGTTTCCTGCAGCAATTTCAGTGAGATCGCGACTCCCGCGACGACGAGTTACAGCAATACCAGCCTGTTGGCTTCGACCAGCTACAGCTACCGTGTGCGGGCCGTGGATGCTGCAGGGAATGCCAGTGGTTACTCGAACACGTACGCTGCCACCACGTTGGCAGGCGGCAGCGGAGGTGATACGACTCCGCCGAGCGTCGTCAGCACTTTTCCGGCAGCTAATTCCACCGGCATGGCCATCTCCAGCGTGATAACCGCTACTTTCAGTGAGGACATGGATGCTTCGACGATCAACGCGTCCACCTTTACGCTCAAGATCACCGCAACAAGCTCGGCGGTGACCGGCACAGTGACTTATGTTTCAGCAGCCAGGATGGCGGTCTTCAATCCTGCGGTGAACCTCACGACCGGTACGCAATATACGGCGACCATCACGACGGGCGTGAAGGATCTTGCCGGCAATCCGATGGCCGCGGCAAAGACCTGGAATTTCACGACCGGGACGGTTAATGCGCAGACAGCGGTCGTAGGGGCATGGCAGGGAAGTGCGTACTGCGGAAGTCCCTCAACACTCATGGAATTCGGTTGGTTCATATGCCCCAAGGGGCGGCTCAGAGGATACGAAAAGATCGGTAATACTGACTGGCTCGATTGCGGAACCTGGAGCGTGGCAAGTTCCAGGCTGACGACAACTTATACCTATAAGGCGGTAGCCGATCCGACAGTTACCGGTACGGAGGTATTCAAATTCGACTATCTGCAATCGACCGATCGACTGAAATGGGTGGCTGGCTGCACGCTCTATCTGAACAGGCTCGTAGGCGGAGTTACGGAAGCAGATTGCACGAGTAGCACCTGCACCGCCGGCGGTTCAGGCGCTATCACGGGATGCGGAACCGACTGCGATTGCGGCTATTGCTGGTATTGTGACAACGGCACCTGCCGATACGGCGGAGAAGGGCCGTACGGATGTTACCGGGGCTGTCCGTTCTAAGATCGTGGAGGCCCGTCCTTCATGTTGAAAATCGCCGAAGAGGTCCGGGGCGTTCTTTCCAAGAGAAAGAACGCCCCTTGTTTATCGATCTGCATGATCACCCTTCGGTCAGCTCGCACTCTGTACGACGTCATCAAGAGACGAAGCGGCCGGTTCGTGAGCGCCTTCTGACCCTCGAAGAGACCATCGGATCATACCATGGGTGTTTCTTTCATTGTCATCTTGTATTCCGCTTTCCGCTGGTATATACTTTTTTCCCAGGATCACGGAACCATCTTCCATGCCCCCGAAAACCCTCATCGTCACCGACAGCCACAGCGGCAAGCGCCTCGATATATTCATCCAGCACCACGAGGCCTATAGTTCCCGGAACCGAATCCAGACACTGATCCGGGACGGGCTCGCCCTGGTGAACGGCAAGCCCGAGAAGCCAAGCTGCAAGGTCCGGGCCGGCGACATCGTGACGATCGAGCTTCCTGAGCGGCCTGTCCGCGAGGTCCTGCCTGAGAACATCCCGCTCCATGTCGTGTTCGAGGACGACCACATGGTCGTCTTGAACAAGCCGGCGGGCCTCGTGGTCCATCCCGCGCCCGGCAACTACACCGGCACGCTGGTGAACGCTCTGCTGTACCACTACGGCAGTCTGCCGTCATCGGGGAAGAGGGCCGCGGAAGGTGCGGGAAGCGAACGGGAGCGCGCGGGCATCGTGCACCGCCTGGACAAGGACACCTCGGGCGTCATGGTCGTGGCGAGGACCGAGCAGGCGCTGAAGGCGCTGACAAAGCAGTTCAAGGACCGTATCGTGCAGAAGAAGTATCTTGCCCTGGTCAGCGGCGTGATCAAGAAGGGTTCGGGCACCATCGAGGCAGCCATCGGCAGGCATGTGAAGGAGCGAAAGAAGATCAGCGTCCATACGGCCTCGCCGCGCGAGGCGGTCACGCTGTATAAGGTAAAAGAGCGGTTCAAGAACGCCACGCTTCTAGAGGTGGAGATCAAGACCGGCCGGACGCACCAGATCCGTGTCCACATGGCCCATGCCGGCTTTCCCGTGCTCGGCGATCGGGTCTACGGCGGCACCAAGGTCGCCCGCCTCGGCGATCTGTCCATCGACCGCCAGATGCTCCATGCCGAGTCGCTTTCCCTGCTCCATCCGGTCACGGGAACCCCCTTGACCTTCAGCGCCCCGCCGCCCACCGATATGTCCGAGATCATCAAACGTCTTCGAGGATGAATCCAGGAGCGAGCGCATACCCCGACGCTTGCTACGGGGTTAGCGAGCGATTAGAAAAACGATAACTTCCTAGAGGATCGAAGAATCCC
>JAFNGD010000397.1 GCA_017885365.1 Nitrospirota bacterium | reverse complement strand
GTTAGAATGGTTTTCGATGCAAGAAGATTATTCCCGTTCTCGTGACATACGAAATTGCCGTTACCATCCGTTGCACAATTAAATGGCGCTGTATAACTGGCATTTCCAATGTTATCGTTCTCAGCAATTTTTACGCCATTAGGATCAAAAACTCTTACGTAAGTATCAGCACCATTAAGGAGGTTGCTGGTAGTTATCGTATATTGTTTCCCGGCAGTAACAGAGAATTTTGCATAATCTATGTCCACACCTGGGAACGATAAGGGATATATCGTATGGTCTTGCGACAGACCCACCGTGATCGTTGATGCCGCTGTAACAGTATTATTTGGCTCCCAACTGTCTGCTGAATAGCGTATCGCTCTTCTGCTGTAGATAGTATTTAGTTGCGCGAGTGTTGTAAGATTAGGCGGTTTCAAAGATAACCACGTATCCCAGAATGTTTCCAGGTTAACAGGATCAGTATTAGATGAAAGAGTGCTCTTGATCCCGGTAAAAACATCCCAGACATCGTTTATCGTAGAAAAGGAAGAATTCTGAAGATCTGTCAGCACTTTTGCCACAGCCACTTCATTAGACGAATAATAGGAGATAGAATTTACTGTTGGAGGATTCCCAAAATCAAAAGCAAATCCACCGCTTCCTGACGTATCAACATAGGTTGTAAGTGTCATGCCGGGCTTAACAGACAGCAACCCTGGATTGGTCGTCGATAACCAGGTCNNCTCGTCGATAACCATGTCTTTACCGCTCCCGGAAAGAAATCCCCCCACCCTTCGCTCCAGGCAAGCCGAAGATCATAACCGCTGTCGCCCAGATAATGAACGCCGCCTGGAGAAACATCAAGCGAATAATTATGCGCTATGAAGTGCCCGAACTCGTGCCAGAGCACATCGTCATCGTATTCATCGGTATCGCCGCCGGTCTGACTGAACACATAGATCCCGACTAGCCCATTGGGTGGACAGCCGCCGGTGCAAAAATAGGTCCCGTAGAGGTTGTTCCCCGGCTCCCAGAATGCTGATAGTGGAACGGATGGATAGGCGCCGCTGAGAAAATGAACGAAGTCATATCCTGTGGTCAGAACATCAAGGATATTAAAGACCCCTCCAGCTGCATTCGTGGTCGAAATGATAATATTAACATCTGCTGAGCCGGATGGTGTGAAGTTCTGGCTCGGGACGCCGTATTTAACGTTGGCAAGGTCAGCTACCGTTATTGCAGATGCAGATGAAGGCGGCGTGGCCTTGGAGTTGACGCGCACATAGACGGATGTCGAACCTGTCGGGGTCAGGACGCTGTAAATACCAAGAGAGTCAGTCTGGGTCGTAGAGAGAACGCTGGAACTTTCCGCATCCACGATATCAACAGCAGCATACCGCACAGCTTTCAGCATGGTTTTGCCCGTGAAGCCTGTTCCTGTTGATGATGGGCCAAGCTCCTTGTCCTCATACTTTATCTGGCCGCTGATAGTTCCCGTGCTGCCTGGAACGGCCGAGACCTCCGATGATTCAGCGCTCTCTACGCCCGATATGATCGATGTCATGACATAGTAATAGCGGGTCCCGGTCGTAACGGCGGCATCACTGTACACCGTTCCGATGGTATTGGCTGCGATCTTCGTGCCCGTGGTCTTGGTCACCGGCGAGGAGAGAGACCGGTAGAGATTGTAGGAGGTTGCCCCGGTCACGGGACTCCATGAGAGCGTCACAGAATTGTTTCCGGCTACCGCACTGAACGAGGATGGCGAACTGATCGTGGGAGGATTTTGCGGGAGTGGCGTGCTTTCTACTGAACCTCCCCCACCGCATCCGGCGGCGAAAACAATAAGAACGAGCAGGAATAAAGCAATAAGCGTATGTACGGCGAGCGTTCGTCTCATCAATTCCTACCGATATTCAATGACGTTTTCGCCTTTACTGTCTTTCTTCACCGGCCGTTTCTGTTCCGGCTTCAGCTTCTTTGCTTCTCCGGGTGTATACCGGGATGATGTCGAGAACGCTTTGCTGCCTTCTATCCTGATCGACATTTCCGCCTTTATTTCACCGGTCCCCTTTTGCGGTACCCTGACAGTGATCGGCAGGGTCTTCTTCTCGCCTTTTCTGGCAGGCCCTGTCCAGTAAAGATCTCCTGAGATCAAAACAGCTCCCTCGGGGATGACCACGGTGATGGTCATTGCGTCGGTATCGGCAAAAGAAACTGCCGATACGATCAGGTCCACCACATCACCCGGCTTGATGCTGTCCGGCGTCACTCCTGGCTGGGCCGCCTCGATCTTGATCTGGACCGGTAGCCGGGGCTTTGTCTTCGTTACCGGCGCACCCGATGCCGGAATCGCTGAGAGGACAGCGGCGAGCGCGAGCACAGGCACAAGGGATCGGCAGCATGCAATCATCGACATGGAATGCTCCTGGCCTGTACTAAGGAAGTTACAGGCCTTTTCGTTTGAAGTGGTATGAATTTTACGCCCACCGGGCGAAGAAATCAACTACGAATCGACGTCTAGAATCCAGGAGCGAGCGCATTCCCCGCCGCTTGCTGCGGGGTTAGCGAGCGATTAGAATAACCATCCTACCCTGAGGATCGAAGATTCCCTGCAGAGACTCGACTGAGCTCGCCGAAGTCTTGCTGCAGGGAGCTTCAATATATTTCCCACAGGTCCTGCCCGCTTCGGCCGAGAAGCCGTTAAATGAAAAAGGCCAGGCATAAATGTCTGACCTGTCTATTACCCGTTGACGGATTTGGCCGTCTTCTATTTTCCCTCTCGAGGAAGGTGGATGGCGTTCCCGTGGACGTCCTCGGCAGCCTCCATGATCCCCTCTGCGAGTGTCGGATGGGCATGGATCATCGCGCCGAGCTGTTTGGCCGTCGCTCCCATGGCGATGGCAAGTGCGCCTTCATGAACCAGGTCCGCTGCGTGCGCTCCGCAGATATGGACACCGAGGACCTTGTCGGTCTCCGCGTCGGCGATGACCTTCACCACTCCCTCGATGGCGCCCATGGCATGCGCCTTGCCCAAAGCCCGGTACGGAAATTTCCCGGTCTTCACCTGCACCCCCCGCTCGCGCGCCTGATGCTCGCGGAGGCCGACACTGCCGATCTCCGGCCGCGTGAAGATCCCGGCGGGTACCGCCGCGTAGTCCATGCGCACGTCGCCTCCCAGGGCGTTCTCTGCAGCCACGATCCCTTGCCGTGAGGCAACATGGGCCAGCATCATGATGCCGGTCACGTCGCCGATCGCATAGATCCCGGGCACCGCCGTTTCCATCCGGGCGTTCACCGGGACCTCGCCGCGCTTCCCTGCGGCAAGCCCGGCGTCCTCGAGCCGGAGCCCTTCCGTGTTCAAGGCACGGCCGATGGACACGAGGGCCTTTGCGGCCTGGACCTCCTGGCCATTGGAAAGCACGGCGGTCACGCCATCGGCGGTCCTTTTCATGCTTTCGATCCGCGCGCCGGTGATCAGCTTGATCTTCGCTTTCCTGAGCTCTTTCTCGATAAGGGCGGAGATGTCCTCGTCTTCTGCAGCAAGCGCGCGCGGAAGCATCTCCACCACGGTCACAAGGGAACCGAGAGAACGGTACAGAAAGGCGAACTCGCATCCGATGACGCCGGCGCCGACGATCAGGATGCTCGCGGGGACCTCTTGCATGAGCACGGCGTCGTTGCTCGATAGGATGCTGTTGCCGTCGAAGGGAAGGCCGGGGATCTCTGCGGGGCGCGAACCGGTGGCAATGATGATGCGATCGGACTTGATGTCCTGCGTTGTGCCGTCCTTCCGGACCGAACGGACGACGCCTTCGGAAAGCAGGGAGCCTCTGCCGGGGTTAAGGTCAATTCCCCAGCTCTTGAAGAGCGCACGGATGCCCTTGATCTGGGTATCGACGACCTTGTCCCGGCGTTCTCGGATCTTCGGGAGACTATAGGAGACCTCGCCGGACAGCACGACGCCGAAGTCTGCGGCCCTCCGTGCCATCTCCAGCGCGTCTGCCGAGGCTATGAGGGTCTTGGTGGGGATACAGCCCCAGTTGAGGCAGGTGCCGCCTACCTCTGCCTCCTCGACCACCGTCACCCGAGCGCCCAACTGGGCAGCCCGGATCGCCGCAACATACCCGCCGGGTCCGGAGCCGATGATCGTGAGCCTGGTCGGCATATCTATCGTTCTTCTTCCTCTTTCAGGAACTTCTCGTACTCATCCCTGCTCATGAGGTCGTTCACCTCGGACGTGTCGCTCATGGCGATGACCGCGATCCACCCGTTGCCGTAGGGGTCTTCGTTGATGATCTCCGGGGAATCGCCGAGGTCCTCGTTGACTTCGAGCACTCTGCCGGAGACCGGGCTGATGACCGGCGAGGTGGCCTTGGTCGACTCTATCTCGCAGAGCTCCGAGTCTGCGTCCACTTCGGTGTCCTGCTCGGGCAGGTCGACGTACACGATATCGCCGAGCTGCTGCTGGGCGAAGTCGGTGATGCCGATCGTCGCGTTCTTGCCTTCAACGCGGACCCACGCGTGCTCACGATGATATTTGATATCGTCTGGGTTCATCTGCCACCTCCGCCGAGATAAGGACACCGTTGCCGATGCATGAAGAGTGAATTGTATTTAGCGTATGCAGGGTTTTTTGTCAAGGGAAAAAGATTTGGCGCCGGTGGACAAAAAAAGGATACGGTGTTCCGTATCCCTTTTCCGTCCTTCGTTATGCGCGAACGGCTATACCGCCGCCATTTCCTTCTTTGCTGTCTTGTCAGCCGCCGCGCCTGATGCCGGCACCAGCTCGATGGCTTTCTTCGGGCAGCGCGCTTCGCACATGCCGCAGCCGATGCACTTCGACTGGTCCACCGTGTGGACCGCACGGACGTCCCCGGAGATCGCGTTCACCGGGCATACCTTGGCGCACACATCGATGCCTGCGCACTTCTCGGCGTGGATGAACGCTTTCATGCGCGGCGACAGGTAGTCATGGATGGCGTTGGTGGGGCACTTCTTCACACAGAGGCCGCAGGTGATGCATTTGCTGTGGTCGATGCGTGCGAGGTTGTTGTCGATCTTGATGGCGTCGACCGGGCAGGTCCGGACACAGATACCGCAGGCGATGCAGCCCACCTGGCACTTCTTTTTGACGTCGAGTCCCTTGTCCTTGCTGTGGCAGCTGATCACGACAGTCTTCGACTGAAGGCCGAGCTCGATCACCTGCTTCGGGCAGGCCGCGACGCACTTGCCGCAGGCGGTGCACTTTTCCTTGCTGATGAGCGGGAGACTCTCCTCGCTCATCGTGATGGCGTCGAAGGGACAGGCGCGCATGCAGGTCGCGTAGCCCAGGCAGCCGAACTCGCATGACTTGTCCCCGCCGGCCGCCAGGACCGCGGCGGTGCAATCCATGACGCCCGTGTAGATGAACTTGCGCTGGCTCTTGCTCCGGCCGCCCTGGCAGAACACGCGCGCGATCTTGGGGTCCACAGCTCCCGCCGCCTTGCCGGTGATCTGCGCGATCTTCGCTGCGACCGCCGATTTTCCCGGTGCGCAGAGATGGGGGGCGACGTCGGGATTCCCCACCACCGCCTCGGCGTATCCCATGCAGCCCGCGAACCCGCAGGCGCCGCAGTTCGCGCCCGGCAATGTCTCGCGGACCTGTTCCACTTTCGGATCCACCTTGACCACGAAGCGTGATGCCACGATGGCGAGCGCGATGCCGAACACCACGCCGAGCGCGGCGAGCACGACGAGCCCGTACAGGATGATGCTCGGCGGGACCTTCTCGAGCGTCTCAACGGACCCGCCCACGCCGACCAGCGGCACGAGCTTGTTGATGAAC
>JAFNGD010000396.1 GCA_017885365.1 Nitrospirota bacterium | reverse complement strand
GGTTCATCGAGAACCATGACGAGCCGAGGGCCGCTGCTGCGTTTCCGGACGGGAAAGGGCGCGCTGCGGCAGTAGCGGTTCTGACCCTGACCGGGGCAAAGCTGCTGCATGAGGGGCAGTTCGAGGGACGGAAGGTGAGGCTGCCGGTCTTTCTGGGCCGTCGCCCGGCAGAAAAGGTCGATCATGACCTCGTGGCTTTCTACGGACGTCTGCTTGAGGCGACCGGCCAAGATGTCTTCCGGAATGGTACGTGGCCCCTCTGCGAAATTCGCGGGTGGCCCGATAACCAAAGCTTCATGAACATCCTGGCCTGGTGCTGGGTCAAGGACAATGAACGCTGTCTCATCGTTGTGAACTTTTCCGGTTCTGCTTCTCAGGGCATGGTCCGTGTCCCCCTGGAGGATCTCCGGGGCAGCACATTGCAGCTGCAGGACGCCCTGACGTCCGAGGTTTACGAGCGACGTGGTGATGATATGTGCGGCACGGGAATGTACGTGGACCTGCTGCCCTGGGGATTCCACTACTTCACATGGTCGCAGGTATGATGGAGCGTAGCAGCCGGACGAGCAGGGGACCTGCATCGGCCCTGACGAGGCCATTGTGATAGAACATTGATGATGTGGCATAACAACATAGCCAGCGGGCAGTGCGGGTCCAGGATACGGAAGCTCCCGGCATTTCCGGGGAAAGTGATCTTGTTGACGGGCCTCATGGCCGTGCTGCTTTGGGGGAACAGCCCCGCTCTGGCTGAGGAGGCGATCGTAACGGAGGAAACGCCATCCGCAACGCTCGGTGAGGATGTCACGCCTATGGACAAGTCCTTTCAGGAGAAACCGAAGCACCGTTACCCGGAGCTCTTACCCCGGCTAAAAGAACAGTTGAAGGACACCCAGCCGTTCGTCCGCGATACGAAGCTCGATCTTAACCTCCGGACGTACTATGCGTCCAGCGAAAATTATGACGACACCAGGAACGAGGCCTGGGCCCTGGGCGGTTCTCTCGCGTACCGGTCCGGCTGGTTCCTCGACCGCTTGAAAATGGGTGCGGCGCTCTACACCTCCCAGCCGCTCTATGCGCCGGACGGAGGTGACGGTACGCTCCTGCTGAAACCCGGCCAGGAAGGCTACACCGTGGTGGGCCAGCTGTACGGAAAGGTGAAGATCAGGGAACAGACCATCATCAATATCTACCGACAGGAAGCCAACTCTCCTTACCTGAACGGCAATGACAGCCGTATGTCTCCGAACACCTTCGAGGGGTATACGTTCACGGGTGCCGCGGGAGGCAAGGACAGTGCTCCGAAGATCAACTACGGGGCTGGTTACATTGACAAGATCAAACCCCGGAACTCGGACAGGTTCATTTCGATGTCCAAAGCTGCCGGCGCAGAAGTGGACCGGGGAGTTGTCGGCGGGGGCGCCAATGTTGCCTTCCCCGCATTCTCGATAGGCGCCGTCGACTACTATTCGGAAGACATTATCAATATCGGCTATGCAGAAGCCAAGTACACCGCATCCCTGTCGGAGCGGGCAGGCCTCGTCCTCTCGGCCCAGATCACCGACCAGCGAAGCGTGGGCGAAGATCTTCTGAAAGGTTATTTCTTCAAAACGAACCAGGCGGGAGTGAAGGCCGATATGAGCTATGGCGGAGGCATCTTCACCCTTGCCTATACACGAGACTCCACCGGAGCCGATCTGCAAAATCCCTGGAGCAGTTATCCGGGGTACACCAGCGTGCAGGTGCAGAGTTTCAACCGCGCAGGCGAGGAGGCGTTCATGGTCAGGGGATCCTATGGCTTCTCCCGGTTCGGGCTGAAGGATCTTGCGGCCTATGCCCTCTGGGTCCACGGATGGGGCGCGGTCGATCCTGCCACGAAGGCGTCCGTGTATCAGCAGGATGAATACAACTTCGATCTCCAATGGATCCCTGAGAGAGGCGATCTTAAAGGGTTTTGGTTCCGGATACGGTATGCACATGTTGACCAGCGCGGGGTGAGCGATGCATCCGCAAACGACTTCCGCGTCATCGTGAACTACGATCTGTCGATGCTGTGATGCGGAAATCCTTGCCCCGGCGATGCGAAGAAAGATGTTGTACTACGAGGGTGCAGATTGTGTTGTCTCATTCCGGGAGGTGAAGACGATGAAAACGATGAAAGCATCTTCACTGCTTCTGCTGGCGGCGCTTCCTGTGCTGCTCTTCGGCTGCGCGACACCGCAGCCTCATATGATGGCGACGCCGCTCATCTTCAAGGACGAGCGCCTCGATTTTATCTCCCAAGTGCCGGCCGAGCGGAGGACGACGAAGGTGCCGATCTTCTATGCCACCACCAGGCAGCCGGTCCCTGCCGGCGAGCCCGGTCACTACAGCAATAAGCCGGGCGAGGAGGGCGTACAGCTGGGGATCGCGGAAGTGGCCCTGGGAGAGCCGGGCTGGACGTTCGACGACCTCATGACCTCTGATCGGACCAGCAGCGCGGAGAAGCCCCGACCCGGACGCGTTGAGCGCATCGAGGTGATGGGCAACGTGCGCACCGGAGAGGCGCGCACGGATGCCGAGCGGAAGTTCGTGGCACGCATCAATGAACAATTGTCGAGGGTCAGGAGTCCCGAGGTCGTTCTCTACGTGCACGGCTA
>JAFNGD010000395.1 GCA_017885365.1 Nitrospirota bacterium | reverse complement strand
CATCGAGCTTGTAGAAGTTCTGGAGCTTGTCGGTCTCGATCGGTAACGCCCATTTGCTCGATCGCGCCTGCTGCTCCGCCGCGTAGAGCGTAGAGACCCAGAGTGCCAGGACCAGGATGGAAACATGCTTCGCGATGTTCTTCGTTCTCATGTATTATTACTCCTCTGACAGGGACGTTAAAACCCTTCGCGCTCCTCGCGCCCTAGCGGTTCAAAGGTTTTTCTTCTTGCTTATTCTGTTGTACGTGGGGTCGCCCCGGATGAGAACTGTTTTTCTCACCGCAGTACCCTGCGGGATGCTTTCTTGCATAGTCATCCTGCTTTTCCCGGACCTGCTTTTTTTCCTGCTCGGTGAGCGGTTCATAGCCCCTGCCGTACTTCCAGCCATATCCCCAGCGATACCAGGCGGGGAAGACCGGATGGCCTCCGGCGCGGACACCGAGGTACATAGTTTCGGCAAGCGCTTTGTCCCCGGTGCGCTCGAGCACGCAGGTCCGCAACGCCTCATCGGCCTTCCTGCGTTCATCCTCGGTCCCTCCGCGCCAGTAGGCGATGTCATGAACGAAGCAGCAGTCGCACCATTTTTCCCGGTCCTTGATGGGCCCGTCGGGGAAGAGGCTGCAGCCGTCGCTGGTGAAGTCCTTCAGGTCCATTGCCCATGCCGCGGTGCAACCGGCAATTGCCAGGCACATAAGGGCCAGCACGAGGAAGGGGTATCGCACAGGGCGGTCGCGCACAGGCGCCATGGCTCGGGGGAGAACAGGGTGCGATCTGCGGTAACGGTCACGACTCATAGAGGGAGTATAGTGAATTTCAGTGTCCGCCGCAACCGCTTCCCGCTTGGAGATGGCCGCTATCCTTCACTGGACTCCGGGGCCGCTTCCATGGTAAACTAGTGCCCATGTTAACCATGGCCATGGTCACCGTGCGTAACAGCAATTCCTCGTTCATCATTTCAACGTATTTCGCAATGGGTGGGATGACCGGACACCCGGCGGCACTAAGATGACGAACTATTTCAAGATCGCGTACGTTTACAAGTTCACCGACGGCTCGGTCATTCGCTTCGACCTCCGCCTGGACCAGGGGACCCTCGAGCTTGTTCCCGAGGAACTTACGGACCAGCCGGCATGGACGTTGCTGCCATATCACCAGTGTGCGAACTGCCCGCTCGAGGAAAGCACCCATCCCCACTGCCCGGTTGCCGCGAACTTTTCCGGGGTCGTCGAAAAGTTCAGGAACTTCGTCTCTCATGACCGGGTGGGCGTGGTCGTCATTACGGACGAGCGCATGTATTCAAAGGACACAACGGTCCAGATGGGCCTGAGCCCCCTCCTCGGGATCATCATGACCACGAGCGNNGTCATGGAACAGCTCAAGCCCATGGTGCGTTTTCATCTTCCCTTCGCCAGCCTGGAAGAGACGATCTTCCGCATGGTCTCCATGCATCTCGTGGCGCAGTACCTTCGGAAGCAGATGGGCAAGTCCGCGGAATGGAACCTTGACGGACTGACCAGGATCTACGCGCAGGTCGCGCAGGTGAACAAGGACTTCGTCGACCGGCTGCTCGGTGCGGCGAAGAACGACGTCAACGTGAACGCCCTCGTGAACCTGGACGCCTTTGCCAAAATGGTCCCCCTTGCGGCGGACAGCATGCTTGCGAAGGTCACCCCCTATTTTTCCGCACTCCTGCGGTAGCCATCGTTTTGATCACTTCAGAGAGCAGGCACGTCGTGGTTCCCGCCGCCAGGTTCGGATTACCATAGTTAACATCATTTTGCCACCGAGAACACAGAGGGCACAGAGAAAGGCCAACGAATATCAAGTTTTAATCTTTTCCCGGTGTCCTTTGTGGCAAAGTATTTGGTTCATTCGTAAAAAAGTTGAAAAGCTACTGCGAACGGCTGTCTCGCGCAAAGCCGCCAAGCACGTAAAGAAAAACAACGACAGAAGCTTCAGAAAATCGCATTTCCTGTTTTTCCTTCTGTTTTTGAACAGTACTGTTCTTAAAAGGTTTGTCCTTTCTTTGCGCCTTTGCGTCTTTGCGAGAGAATGATTTATCCTTGTCTTCTTGAGGAATCGCTGTTCTTTGTCCATGCTTGGCAGAGTAGATGGCTGTTCCGGCGCACTTGAATTGTCCTGCTCTTCCGTGCTACAGTGGCCTCCGTGGTCACCGCGCTCGTCATTTTCCTCATCACCTATCTTTTCATCGGGCTGCGCCAGATCCCGCGCGTGCACATCGACCGGCCCGCCGGAGCGCTCGTGGGCGCCGTGCTCATGGTCGTCACGGGCGTGCTCAGCCTCGACCAGGCCTTCGCCGCCGTCGACCTGCACACGCTCCTGCTGCTTCTCGGGATGATGATCATCACGGTCTATCTCCGGGCGGCCGGCTGCTTCGAACTTATTGCGGAGCGCATCATCTCCTTGTCCCGGACTCCGCTGCAGCTTCTTATTCTTGTGTCGGTCTCGTCGGGCATCCTCTCCGCCCTGTTCGTGAACGATACCATCTGCCTGCTGTACACGCCGATCATCCTGGCAGTAACGGCACAGCTCGGCGTCCGTCCCATGCCCTACCTCTTGGCGCTTGCCACGGCATCGAACATCGGCAGTGTCATGACCATCACCGGCAATCCCCAGAACATGCTGATCGGCATCTATTCCGGGATCCCCTACCTGTCCTTTCTCGGTGCGCTCTTCCCGGTCACGATCATCGGTCTCGTTGTCAGCGTCGCGGTGATCCGCGTTGTCTACGCAAAGGACCTGGGGAAGGTGCGATTCGACCGTCTGCCGGCTATGCCTGCCTACGACATGGACCGCCCGCTCCTGGCCAAGTCGCTCGCGGTCTGCGCCGGCGTGCTGGCAGCGTTCTCCCTCGGCTATCCCTATTCCCTGACCGCAGCGGCGGGCGCCGTGCTCCTGATGCTCATCGGCGGGGTCCGCACGGAGCGGGTCCTCGAGGGTGTCGACTGGACGCTTCTGCTGTTCTTCTCGGGCCTGTTCGTCGTGATGCATGGCGTGGAGGTCTCGGGGCTTGCCGGGTCGGTGATCGGGCAGGCGGGCGACCTGTCGTCCTATCCTCAGGCGGGCAGGATCGCGGGCCTGTCGCTCCTGTCGGCACTCCTTTCGAACATCGTAAGCAACGTCCCGGCAGTGATGCTCCTGAAGCCGTTCATCGAGTCGATGGGTGGAGACCGGGTCGCGTGGCTGGCGCTCGCCATGAGCAGTACGCTGGCCGGCAATTTCACCTTGATCGGGTCCGTGGCGAACCTTATTGTCGCCCAGCAGGCGAGGAAGCAGGTCGAGATCGGGTTCATGGAGTATTTCCGCGTCGGCGCCCTGATCACCGTCATCACGATCGCCGCCGGCATCCTGGTGCTGGCCGTCGAGGTGAGGATCGCGAAGGGCGCTGATGCGCCGCAGACCGCGCAGAAGGTGAAGAATATGACCGTGACGGTCACCCCAGCGGGACCGTCCGGCAAGGCGCGCTCGTTCCGGGTGGTGCTGCTGTGCGATACCGAGGAGAGCCAGCGCCGGGGGCTGCAGGGGTTCCGGCAGCTTGCGAAGGACGAGGCCGCGCTCTTTCCCTACCCGACGCCCGCGGAGGTGACCTTCTGGATGGGGAGTGTCTCCTTTCCCATCGACATTATCTTCGTCACCCCAGCGATGACCGTTTCGCGGGTTTACGGCGACTGCCGCCCCAATCAGCGCGACCTCTACCCTTCCTATGGGCCGGTGCGCTACGTGATCGAGACGGCCGCGGGGTCGGGCGTCCGGGCAGGGGACCGGGTGGATATCGAAGGATCAAGGGTCAAAGGTCATGGGTCACGGGGGAAAGACTAGGACCTTTTCCGATCATACAGGACAACGACGCGTTGCGCTGATGCGGTCTTTTCGGCGTTCTCTTCGGAAAAAAAGTTGAGCGGTCGCGGCGGTGCAGTTTTGCTAGAGTGGGATCCGGAGCGACGGGAAAAGGAACGACATCAGCCATGGCAGAGCCTGCGGACGGGTCGGATTTTGCGGAGAATGCGCTCGTTCTAGATTCATTGATTTATATCAGGGAGGAGAGGTTCCTCTTTTTGCTTGGGATCCGACACGTTGGTCAGCAGCAGGAGCATAAAAAAGGGGCACTGCGTGTAAAGAACATCCGGCGCGGCCATCGGGACGGCAGGCTGGTTTGCTGCGAGGTGTGGGATTGAAGCTCCCTGCAGCAAGCTGCAGGGAATCTTCGATCCGCAAGGTAGTTTTGTTATTCTAATCGCTCGCTAACCCTGCAGCAAGCTGCAGGGGATGCGCTCGCTCCTGGATTCAGACGGCGAGGACCTTCTCCGAACGCATCCATGCTTCGCTCGCGTCGGCAGGAAGGGGCTTTGAGAAGATATATCCCTGGCCATAGCGGCAGTCCAGGCCCTTGAGCGTCGTCAGCTGATGGTCCAGCTCCACCCCCTCCGCGATCACGTCCAGCTTCAGGTTTTGTGCCAGCGCGATGATGGTCCGGACGATCTCCTGGTTCTCGCTGTTCGCCGACATCCTGGAAATGAATGAGCGGTCGATCTTGAGCGCGTTGATGGGAAAGCTGTGCAGGTAGCTGAGGGACGAGTAGCCCGTGCCGAAATCATCGATGTGGATGTGGACGCCCATTGCCTGCAGCCGGGCCATGGTCTCGAGCGCCGCGTTGGTATGCTCCATGATCATGCTTTCCGTGACCTCGATGGCGAGGCTGCCGGCGTGAAGGCTCTCGGCGTCCAGGGCCTTCGCGATGGAATCCGCAAAGCCGGGCTGCAGCAGCAGGCGGCTCGAAACGTTAACGCTCACGCGGAGCGCCGGCATCGACGGGAACCGCTGCTGCCACGCGCGGATCTGCCGGCAGGCCTCCCGCAGGATCCAATCGCTCATGGGCACGATCAGTCCGGTCTCCTCTGCGAGGGAGATGAATTCCATCGGGTAGATCATTCCCCGCGTGCGGTGCTTCCAGCGGAGCAGCGCTTCGAACCCGACGAGGTGGCGGTTCTTGAGTTCGATGATCGGCTGGTAGTGCAGTTCGAACCCGTCCCGGTGCTCCACCGCGATCCGGAGGTCGGACTCGAGCTGCAGTCGCTCGATGATGCCCGCATGCATGAGGGTGTCAAAGAACTCGTGCCGCGCGCGGCCTTTGGACTTCGCCTCGTACATGGCGATGTCGGCGTCCCGGAGGATCTGCTCCGGCCATTCGTAGCGCTCGGACCGCAGCGCGATGCCGATGCTCTGCCCGGTGATGATCTCGCTTCCCTGGATGGTGTAGGGTGTCGACAGGAACTGCTCGATGCGGCGGGTGATCTCCTCGGCGTCCGCGGCGTCGGTGATGTCCTCGAGCAGGACCGCGAACTCGTCGCCGCCGAGCCGCGCGACGGTATCCCCCGGGCGGAGGCAGGACTTGAGCCGCTTGCCGACCTCAATAAGCAGCTTGTCGCCCACGCTGTGGCCCAGGCTGTCATTAATGACCTTGAAGCGGTCCAGATCCATGAACAGGACGCCGTAGAGGTATGAGGGGTGGCGCTTGGCGCTGGCGATGACGTGCTCAAGGCGGTCCATGAACAGGGCACGGTTGGGCAGCCCCGTGAGAATGTCGTGGAAGGCATCGTACAGGAGCTGTGACTCGGCGCTTTTTCTGGCCGTGATATCCGTCTGCGAACCCGCCATCCGGTAGGCCTTCCCCGTCCCGTCCCGCACAGCGATCCCGCGGTTGAGCATCCAGCGGTACGACCCGTCCTGGTGCCGGACACGGTGCTCGCACTCGAATTGCGGGCTCTGGCTGTTGATGTGGGCGGAGAGCTTCACCTCCACCCCTTCGCGGTCTTCGGGATGGACCCTCGACAGCCATTCGTCCAGCGTGTTCCCGATCTCGGCGTCGTCGAACCCGAGCAGGGACTTCCAGCGAAAGGAGTAATAGACCGTGTTGTTCCTGATGTTCCAGTCCCAGAGACCGTCGTTCGCGCCTTCGGCGGCCAGGGCATACCGTTCTTCGCTCTCCCGGAGCGCTTCTTCCGTCTGTTTCCGCTCGGCGATCTCGCGGACCAGTTCCCCATGGTTCTCCTTCAGCGCGAGGCTCATGGCATTGAAGTGCGAGGCGAGCTCGCCGAACTCGGTCGTGGCCCGGATAGCGATCGTGTGCCCGAGATCACCGGCGGCAAGAGTGCGCGTGGCGGTGACCAGGGTGTTAACAGGATCCGTGACGGCCCTCGTGAGGTTCACTGCGACGACGATGCCCAGGGCGAGGGTGATGATCATGGTGAGGAAGAGGATGAGCCGGGCGTCCTTGACCTTCCTCATCGCCAGCGTGGTGGTCGCCTCCAGTTTTTCAGCGGCCCGGATGTTCATATCCCTCGTTTTCTGCAGGAGGTCGTTCCCCAGGGCGGCCGCCTCGATCTTGAGATTGTCGATCCGCTCCCTGTTTGCCGACGCAGTGATGTAATAGCTGAGGGCTTCCTGGTAGGAACGGACCAGCTGCTGAACATCGGTGATGTCCTTCGCGACCTGGGGCTCGTGGTGGCACTGCCTGCATGCCGCGGCGGCCTGGTCCAGGATGGTCACATTCTCAACGATGGCGTCGACCTTGCGGCCGAGCAGGGTGTGGACGGTATAGAGGTCGGACTGGACGGCCTGGATTGAAATGAAGAGGTGCTGCCGCAGGTCCTCGATCTGGTGCAGCTTGACGAGACGGCTCAGGTTCGAGGTGGTGCTGGTGATGTACAGCGTCGACAGCACCGCGCCGGAGCCGGAGATGAAGAACAGGATGAGCAGTGACAGGATGATCTTACGCTTCATACTGCTTGCGGGCCTTTCGGGGAGGGAACGTTACTCGTTCCGGTACCGGTACCGACGCATGTCGATCCCGGCTTTTTTCGCCATGTCGATCACCGGCTGGTAGTCCTTCGGTGATGTTTCGATGAACCGGAGCGCCCCGAATTGCTCGAGGACCTGCCTGCCTTCCGGATCGTTGTGCAGGGTGAGCAGGGCGTCCTTCATCGCCGCCCGTACCGTGGCGTCCAGGTCCTTCCGTACGCAGAGGCCGTTCGAGGGGACCTCGGAGGAGCGGGCGAGGATGACCAGCTCCCGGTCCACGCGAGGCTCGTCCTTCCGCACCCGGTCATAGATGCTGTGCTTCGCGGCGCCGATGTCCGCTTTCCGGTTCAGGACTGCCAGGACTGCCGCGTCATGGCTTCCGGTGAAGAACTGCTCGCTGAAAAAGCCGTCGACGGCGGTGACGCCGTTGTCCCGCAGCCAGGCAAGGGGAAAGACATAGCCCGCAGTGGTGGCCTTATCGACGAAGGCCATCCTCTTGCCCTTCATGTCCGCGGCGGTCCTGATGCCGCTGTCCTTTCGGACGAACAGGTATCCCTTGTAGGTCGAGGACCCGTCGGGATTGACGGGCCGGGCCAGGGGGACAACNNGTAAAGCTTTCGATGATGTTCCCGTACCGGCTCAGGATGGTGAATTCCACCGGGATGCCCGTTTTTTTCGAGAGATAATCGCCGAGCAGCTTGAAGCGCTGCTTCTGCTTGAAGATGTTCATCTCCGGGATGAGCCCGATGAGGAGCTTTGGCTGTCCGGCAGGAGCGGCCATCGGGACCCAAAGCAAGAGGGTGATCATGAGCAGCACTGCGGCAATTTTTTGTATGCTTCTCAGCACGAGTTCTTCCTTACATAACTACGCATGCGCACGTTGAGGTAATATTGACATTTATTAATGGGAAAGTCAATATAATATTGGTAAATTTCTTTTGTGCGCTCTCTTGCAACCTGTAATGCACGGCGTGTTGCCAATGCCGCGACAACTTTTTCGTCCACTCAATACTAAAATAGGAATTTTTCTTAGATTATTTAATTCTTGACATATTTATGCATACATAATAATGTTTGCATATATTATTTAGGAGGTTTGTGTCCATGCTCTCGCTGGAAAAAAGGATAGAGCTTTTCAAGATACTTGCCCATCCCGCCCGGATCAAGATCCTTGAAGAGCTTGTACAAGGGGTCAAGTGCGTGAGCGACTTTGAGGACATGCTTGATATCAGCCAGCCCAATGTGTCGCAGCACCTCAAACTGCTGCGTTCGCATCAAATCGTTGATTTCTTCGTTGACGGCCGCCTCAAGTGCTATTTCCTCAAGGAACCGCTCATTCCTGACCTGCTTCTATTGCTGAAAAAAGAATACGAAGAGGATGTTCCGGCGCCCGCGTGCTGCCCGGTCACGAAGCGAGGCACCTATCCCGGCGAAAGGCGACGTTGACCGTACATTAAAGAAGCAAACCATTACTCTGTACATGAATGATCCTATGGGCAAGCGCTGAATCCAGGAGCGAGCGATGAGGATAAACATATGCCTTGAGGATCGAAGATTTTCTGCAGCTTGCTGCAGGGAGCTTCAATGTCTAACATGGAAGCCACCCGTTGGGCGGAGAAGGAATTCGGCGCGGAAATCGTACTGATCAAGAAGAGATCGCAGGAGTACGGTCAGATGAAGGACCCGCTGCCCTGTCCGTCGGTCGTGGTGAACGGACGGATCATTGCGAGGAATAACACGGTTACGCAGCAGGCGCTCAAGACAGCGATCTTGAGTGACAGTGAAGTGTAGACCTCAGAGGGGACCGGACGTGAACACTATCCGATCCCTCATCCTATCAGGAGGCAGACATGCAAAAAGAGATTGTGATGTTCCTTTCCACGACTCCCTACAGCTTTGAGAACACGCACACGATTTTCAAGCTGGCGGAAGCTGCTCTGAAGAAGGGGCACCGGGCACGGCTCATTGCCTCGGGCGACGGCGTTTTCTCCATTGTAAAGGGCCAGGTCCCGCAGGCGCTGTCCACGCTCGTGGACCTTGTGGGAAAAAACCTCAAGGTGGATATCTGAACAGGGTGCATGAAAAGCCGCGGTCTTGCGGCTGACGATTCGATCGAAGGCGGCGAGATGAGCTCGCTGAAGGGACTGTACAACGTTGTGAAGACGAAACCCGTGTTTCTCAATTTCGGCATATAAGGGGGCTACCATGGGAAGTATAAGCATAATCTTAAGACGGCCTCCTTACGGGACTGTCGATGCCTCGGAGGCGCTTCGTCATGCGCTCGGCGGGGTGACCGACGACATGGAGGTCAAGCTGCTGCTTGTCAACGGCGGGGTACATGCGGCCAGGAAGGGACAGGACGCATCCCAGACGGAATATTTAAATGCAGGAGAGGGTATTCAGGATTGCATTGACATGGGTGTCGCGGTGTATGCCGATGAAGCATCATTAAAGCGGGAACAGGTCGGCACTGTTTGCCTTATCGAGGGCGTAACGATCTCAAGCAGCGCGGAGATCGCTGATCTTATCGGCAAAACCGATACGACGATGATCTTTTAAAGGAGACGACCATGGTGGTAATCATAAAAAGCGCACCCGATACGAACGATGGAGCGCTCGGCCTGACCCTTGCGAAAGAAGGCCGGGCTGATCTGGTTCTGCTGCAAAATGGGGTCTTGTTCGCGCACAAGGAGCGGCTGGGGTCTTTTTCCGGCGCAGTGTATGTGCTCGACGACGACAAGAAGCTCCGTGGCCTCAAAGATTCCGAACTGGATGAGCGGGTCAAGGTCATCGACTACGACAAATTAACGGATATCATAACGAGCGACGAGAAGGTAACAGGCATGTTTTAGATAGCCGGTAGGAAGTCAGACCTGCATAGACGATAAAATCCCGGGGAGGATATTATGCCAAAGATCGTTGTGTTGGGTGGATCGTTCGGGGGATTGACAGCAGCCCTTGAACTGAAGCGGCTGCTCGGTGGGAAAGCGGATGTAACCGTAGTGAGCGACGATGACCGGTTCGTATTCTTGCCGTCCTTGCCGTGGCTCATCATGGGATGGAGAAGGCCGGAAGACATCACGCTCAAGGTGAGCGAGATCCTGAGGCCGAAGGGGATCGAGTTCGTTCATGATGCAGCAAAGCAGATAGATGCCGACAAGTCGAAGGTCATCACTGCCAAAGGCAAAGAGCTTGCCTATGATCATCTCGTTTTATCGACAGGGCCGCATCTTGCCTTTGATGAGATCCCCGGCCTGGGACCGGACAGGGGATATACGGCCTGCACATTCACGCTCGATCATGCGGTAAAGACCGGTGCGACCTGGAAGAGCGTTCTTGAGAATCCCGGGCCGATCGTCCTCGGCTCTTCGCAGATGGTGAGCTGCTTTGGCCCGTCCTACGAGCTTGCCTTCGAGATGGACGCAGAGCTTCGGCGCCGGAAGATGCGCCACAAGGTGCCGATCGTTTATCTCACATCCGAGCCCTACCTTGGCCACATGGGCGTGGGCGGACTTGGCGCCTCAAAGACCTTCATGGAGCACGAATTTGCCGAGCGGGACATCAAACCGATCGTCAGCCAGGCCATTGAAGAAGTCACGCCGGGAGAGATAAAACTCAAGGACGGTACGAAGCTCCCCTTCAAGCTCGCCATGATCGCGCCTCCCTTTAAGGGTGTGCCTGCAGTCGCGCCTCTTGGCAATCCGCGCGGCTTCATTCCCGTGGACAAGAACTACCGCCACACAAAACACAAGAACATCTTTGCCATCGGAGTAGCGATCGCCATTGCGCCGCCTGAGACGACGCCGGTGCCGACGGGAGTTCCGAAGACCGGGTTCATGACGGTCAAGA
>JAFNGD010000394.1 GCA_017885365.1 Nitrospirota bacterium | reverse complement strand
GGCAGGAACTCGAGCGAGGTCATCATGCGGTAGAACTCCTGCGCCGTCCGATCGATCACGTCAGGCGTCCTGCCGTAGTTGGCATCAGCCTGCGCGATGGTCCGGGCGACGCGCTGGAACATGTCCACGGCGGTCTCCACGACGCTCCCGTCCTCGTTCCGCTTGAGGTAGCGTTTTTCCAGCACCTTCAGGCTGTTCTCGGACAGCTGAAGCCCTGCACCGGTTGCCGTTCCCGCGGACACCGCGCTCTTCATAAATAAAGCCCCCTTGGATGAATTTCAAAATAAATCGGGATGATCGAAGGGACCACCCCGGCTGAGTTACTGGATCAAGCGATAAGACACGATCTGAGAGGTTCTCGCATGAAGCGCTGGCTTGCTGGTATCGATCATATACTGCGTCACCGGCTTGAAGTAGAGAAGAGGAAAAGACTTTCTAGACTATCTAGAAATTGCAATCGTCTACTATTAGTTAGTAGTTAGTATACAATCGTATATTAGTATACAGTCGTACACCCAATCGGTGAGAATATATACCACAACATATAGTGGAGTCAAGACCAATCTGACACCACATTTAGTCTGTTTTCATGCGGGTTTCATGGCAGAGGATGCACTTGGAGTGCATGAAACAAGGCCGAAATTATCCATAAAAAAAACACCGCCGATAAACTCCGCGACTGACGCGGCCGCGCTGGATTTGGAGCGATCCGGTCCTTGTTCCTCATCCTGAAACGATTGGCATTGCGCGATAATACTTTAATACTTTTTACATATGCAGGCCTGAGAAGGTGATGAGCGCTGTGGCGGCGGTCCACAACGCGGCGGCGAACTGGAGGGACAGCGGCAGCGCCGCGGGCAGGAGCAGGAAGTTGGCGTACCGCTGCGCGAACGGAACGGCTGCGGCGGCGGGCGGGACGACCTTCGCGAGGAGGGCCCGGTTCACGAGCGCGGCGAAGGGGAGGTAGATCAGGACCGTAAGCCAGAAGCTGGTCCTCACGAGCGCGAAAACCAGGATGCCGAGCAGCAGTTCCAGCCAGGTGATCCCGAACATGCGGAGCCAGGGGGTCCTGGGCATCTTCCAGACGTACTTCGCGAGGAAGTGCTTCACCACCGCGGTGAGGCCGAGACCAACCAGGAACATGATGCCCAGGAAGATCGCCGTAACGAAGCAGCCCACCTGGGCCGCCCATGCCTGCGCCGGCAGGAGCACGGCCGGGACGATCAGCGAGGCCACGACAACTCGATCACAGAACCTGTCCGCTGTCGTCAAACGGTTCATCATGCTACCCTCCCCCTGACGGGTCTGTGAAGATAGGTGGAACAGGCGAGACCGGACAACAAGCAGCTGCAAAAGATCGATAAGCCTGAAACAATGCACTTGGACGCGGAAAGAACTTTGCCGCAAAAAGGCACAAAAAGCGCATAAAAAGAATAGGATTATTGGTTAAAAACGTCCGATTTTTTGCGCTTCTTCGCGGCAAAAAAGTCTTATTTGTTTTGGTTCCGGCTTGTCCGGGTCCGGATGATAATGAAACGATGATAAACGGAGGGCGCAGCGGTGTCAAACGGAGAGTAGAACTTGCGAGAACGTAAAGCTGGAGTTTGAGGAGGGAACATTTCCATTCAAGGTTCAATGTTGAAGGTTCAAGGAAAAAAAACTAAAATTCTAGCGTCTTTCATTGAACGTTGAACCTTGAACGTTTCACGATGTCTTACTCCACCACCCATACCGCGCAGTTCTTGGCCTCGCGGATGAGCCTGGTCGAGGTGCTGCCCATGAGGAACTCCTCGGCCTTGGACTTGTGATGGCGGCCGACCACGACGGTGCAGCATGAAAGGTCGCACCGCATGTCAAGGATGGCCTCGGCAAAGGACTTCTCCTCGCCCACGCAGGACCGGATGCGCACCTTGTCCGGCGCGAACCCCGCATGGATCATGACCTCCCGGTAGTTATTGAGCAGCCGGTTCGCCGCCTCGAGCTTCTCCTTGGTCCACACGACCTGTTCCTCCTCGGAATCGAAGAAGTCCTCCTCGGGCTCCGGGATGATGGAAAACAGCGTCACGGCGAAACCCGGGAACCCGCCCACGATGTCCGCCACGTACAGCACCGCCCGTTTCGAGCTCTCCGACTCGTCCACGGCGATGAGGAAGTGCTTGTCCTTTGGCTGGCTGCTGTTCTTGGTTTCCATGGCGTCGTTCCTCCTAGAAACTGCTTCAAAAAAAACTAACGCAGGCATTGAAGCTCCCTGCAGCATGCTGCAGGGAATCTTCGATCCTCAAGGTGATTAAATTTTTTTCTCATCGCTCGCTCTCCCCGCAACAAGCAACGGGGAATGAGCTCGCTCCTGGATTCAACGCAGATGATCACCGATCTTAATTATAATTTACGCTGAAGAATCCACATCCGTCCGGTTCTCACTCCGCAATCCGCAATGCCTCTTAGCGGTTCATCTCCTCCCGAGCTTCGCCGAGGTCCTCGAGCAGCTCTTCCGTCGTCTCGTAATACACCTGTGCTCCGGCGGAGAAATGCATGAGTACCCGGTTGAGGCTCTCCGGGATATAAGGATAGACCTTCTTGAGATTGGAGACGCGGTTGTGGAACACGATGTTCACATCGTCATCGGTCAGTCGGTCCAGGATGCCCGGCGCGTCCCGGAGCAGGCGGTTCGTGGTCACGTCGCCCCTGCCGGTGATGAAGACGAGGATGTTCCCCAAACCGAATAGGTCGTAGGCGAACCGGCTCTCGCCGTGGCGGTAATTGAAATCGTAGTCGATCCACCGATAGCGGCCCGTGGTCTGGTCCTTGATGAGGTGGTCGCGCCGGATGTCACCGTGCTTCTCGCCGTTCCGGTGCAGGAAACGGATCGCCTCCACGATGCCGAAATATTCGTCGAGCACGATGGGGAAGTGATTATAGAAATAGTCCTCATGGTCCGCGCCGAGGCCGGGTGCGATCTGGGAGAGCGTCCTGCCCCTGATGTAGTCAAGGATGCGGAGGGGGTGCCCGGCGGAGTCCTGCTCCGTCGTGCCCTGCATGAAGTCCTCCCTGCCGCGGACCAGCTCCAGGATCCGCGCCTCCTTCTGGGGGCTCCGCACGCACTCGAACACCAGGCTCCCGATCCGGGCCTCGAAGCGCTCCTTGAAGACCCACTTCAGGACCTTCAATTCTCCGGTCAGGAGGTTGATGGACCGTTTGACCCAGAACTTGGGCTCGTCCTCGAGGCCGAACCGGCCCTCGCGCTCGTTGTTCCGGACGAAGTACGGCACGCCGCC
>JAFNGD010000393.1:9716-21847 GCA_017885365.1 Nitrospirota bacterium | reverse complement strand
GGCCAGGGTGTCCGCCATGGGCGTCGCGCTTACTTCTGCGCTGGTCGCTGTTCCATAGCTGTTCACTGCCTCGACGAGATAAGAATAGGTCTGGCCGTTGGTAAGGCCTATATGGATAAAGGGGGCATGAGATATCGATGACGTGGGTACCGAGGAAAGACCGTCATAGATGTTGTAGTATATTGCCCCGTTCGCAGCGGACCAGTCCAGCGTTACCTGCCCGTTTCCCGGCACGGCTGTCACGCCCGAAGGCACGTCAGGAGCCGCAACAGGCGCGGGTTCGGTCGTAAAGGTGTTCGTATATTCGCTCACCAGCTGATTGCCCGCAATGTCCGTAATACCGGTCAGGACGTGCAGGGCGTACTGAGTGCTGTAGGTAAGGGCTGTGATGGGAGTAAAAGCAGCCGTATTACTCACCGCATTATAGCTCACGTTTCCCGGCACAGTGCTGCTCCCGCCTGTCATGAGCATAATATTGGAATCAGAGACCGTGGAGCTCGCCACGGGTTCGCTGAAGGTGATTACCATGCGGCCGGTGACCGGGACGTTTACGGCGTCTGGAGCCGGGTCGCTGCCGGTCAGGGAAGGTTTGGTCGTGTCTCCGCCGATGTAGCCCATGACGATCGTTCCGGCATCGGTTGTCTGATCTGCCGCAACGGCGATCGACGATGTCTGACCGTTCCAGACCGTCGCGCCGAACGATCTTCCCTCGACCTGGACCGAGTAGTTCGTTCCGGAGGGTATCCCGAAGATGATTCCTTCGTGCGCTGAGCACGGCCAGGAATCGCCGGCAATGAGCACGTTGCTGTTGTTCGCATCGTACACGGCAGCGGCAATCGTGTCGATCGCATGGTCGACACAGGCATTGAAGGACGGTGAGAATCGTGCTTTTGCCCTGGACGAGGACGGACCCTTCCAGGCGAGCCGGAAGGTGATACCGCCCCTGCCGGGCGCCGGGCCGCCGGACGGTTGCGAAGCGCCCTTCGAGCAGGCGGAGAGAGCAAGCGATAGGAGAAGGCAGATCGCCACGCCTATGAACGGTCGATGATCAGGTAAGAACGGACGGGACATGTCCGACGCTCCTTCTCTTTCTGCATTGATGCATTCCGGCGCGACGCCCCTTGTTCCGGATCCCCGGATGGCTGTAGCAGGGGGCACGGCGCTTCTTAACGGGATTTGGATCCGGGTTGCCAGCGGATCCCGACCGCGCCGCCGACGCCGTAGGAATATTTCGCGGACCCGTCATGCCTGACGCCGTGACAGACCAGGGTGCAGCTTCCCGAATGTCCGCCGTTGTCCGTATAGAACGGATAGGTGCCCGGGCCGCCGGCGCTCGTGACATACCGTGTATCGAAATTGATCAGATGGGTGTGCCAGCCCGTGGGGCCGGCGCCGGAGAAGGCGTCCTGCACCCCGTGCGGATCATGGCAGACAGAGCACGGGGCCAGCACCGGGGTTGCCGGTGAACCGGTGCTGCCGAGATGCCCGCTGTGTCCGCCGTAGCCGGCAGCGTTCTTCCGGAAGCTCGCGTCGTCCAGAATGCCGCTCACGTCGTTCTTGCGGTTGTGGCAGCGGTAGCAGAGGCCGTAGGTCCCCACGCTCTCGGCGGACGGCATGATCGTCACGTATTGTCTCCTCAGGATGGGCCGATACGGAGATCCATGAGGCCCCCGCGACAGGAGGACGCCGTTCAGGTAGGCCGCATCGCTGTGGCAGTCCGTACAGTAGATATAGCTCATGGCGCTCAGGTTCACGGGAACCTCCGGGTCAACCAGGGTCGACGTGGGCGGGTTCAGGCTCGGAACATCGATACTGCGGGTGCCGGTGACGGGATGATAGGACGGGTTGAGCGTATTGAACCGGATACTTTCATCCGTGGGATTGACGGCATTGGCGACCCGATTGATGAAGGGGAACAGGGTGCTTGAGGACGCATGACATTTAAAACAGACCTCATATTCGTACCGGGCGGTGGCGACCGGCGAAAAACCGTTCTTGTTCACGCCGCTCACATTCGCCAGTCTGCCTGACACGTCCGGGACAGAGACCGTCGCACTATTGCTTGCATGGGCATTATGGCAGTCAACACATTCGACATGCTGAGCGTCAACGGGGAGCTTCTCGGCGGGATCGTGAACGCCGGTATAGCCTGCGACATTATGTCTCGACGTGGGATTATTATCAAATTGCGCCTGGATGTTCTTCTGTGATGCAGGGGTCCCGACCATGTTCCCGTTGTGGCAGGGGAAGCAATTTTGCTCCTCGGCGGCATAGTTCAGCAGCCGTTCCGCCCCGCCGGCGCCATGGGGAGCGTGACAGTTCTCGCAGCCGTTCCGCTGCACCGTTGTCCAGCCGAAATCGAATCTTGGGTCGAATCCCGGCCGCGCGGTCCCGGTCCGCGGCCACGGGTTGGTCATGAGGCCGTTCCAGGTGTCCTGGGAGGTGCTGTGCGACGTAGCGTCCCAGCCGCTCATACTATGACAGAGGATGCATAGCGCGGAATTCTTACTGTCTACCGCAAGGAATTTCTTGTTCCCGTTGTCGTGCGGGTCATGGCAGGTCGTGCACTGAATGACGGCGTTGTTGTAGAACAAGAGCGTGTTCAGCGGCGGGCTCGGGTTGATCTCCGGGTTGGAGACCGCGTCGTAGTAGGAAAAGGAGATCGGATGGTGATTGGTGAGCGTGCGGCCGATGCGCGACCGGCTCGGGATATACCCTCCGGCGGTATTCAGCAGCGCGATCGGGGCCGTGGACGATATGACGGCTCCGAGCGCAATGGTGCCGTCATGGCAGCTGAGGCAGAGCCGGGACGCCCCGGTCGGTCCGGTCAGGATCTTGCTGACCATGGTACTGCTGGTGTAGGGGGGATAGGCGTTGGCATCGTAGTTGACGCCCTTGATGTTCTTGTTCCAGAGAGGCGTCAACGGGCTCGCGTTATGCGGCGTATGGCAGAACACGCATATCCTGTCCTCCCCCCCGGGCGGCGCCTTGATGTCTCCGGGGCCGGTCGACGAGAGGTTGTGCTTGGTAGGAATGATGTTGGTCGCCCCGACGGACTGCCCCGAAAAGACGCCGGCGATACACAGCAGCGTTGCGAGAACGCGGGCATGCTTGTTCATTGTGCATCTCCGGGATGGACCTGAATGATCTGCACCCTCTGATTGTAGGTGTCGCAGACGTACAGTTTGTCGCGATCGTCCAGGAACAGTCCCGACGGCAGCCAGAACTCACCGGATCCGGTCCCGCGCCCTCCGATGGTAAAGAGGAAGCCGCCGGCCTCGTTGAAGAGCTGGATGTTGTCGAACAGGTTGTCGACGACATAAATGACGCCGTGGCGGTCTACGGCGATACCTTTCGACAGGGAGAAATCGCCGGACCCGTTGCCATGGTGGCCGAAGGACGAGAGAAACACCCCGGAAGCATCGAATGCCTGGACCCTGAAGTTCATGGCGTCGGTCACGTATACGCGCCCGTCAGTGCGGGTGACGATATGGGTCGGGAAACTGAACTGCCCGCGTTGCGCGCCCGGCCCCCCGAAGGAAAAGAGCAATTCGCCCGCGGCGTCGAATGCGTATACCTTGTTTGCAAGGGTATCCACGGCATACAGGATTTTTTTGCCGGGGGCGTAGGACAGTCCCGTGGGCCGCAGGAGGGGGTCCGCGCCCGCCTTTTTTATCGACCCTGCCGGCTCTCCCTCCCGGTCAAAGACAGAGATCGCCCCCCGGGACGAGTCCGAGACGAACAATCGTGATTCATCATCGAACACCACGCTCACGGGCGTCCGCAGCTCCTCATTGCGCGCGCCATAGAGCTTCCGGTATTTCTGCTCCGACGGGATATAGAGGTGAACGCACGCGCAGCCCGTGTCCGCTATCGCGATCCTGTTGTCGCGCCCGATCGCGGCCGCGACAGGCCGTCTGAGGCTGTAATCGCTCTCCCGGTTGCCATGGACGATGGATTGCAGGATGCTCGACAGCGTGCTCCTTGTTTCCTTGAAGCCCCGGATCGTTTCGACGTAGGTGGCCCGCGCGACGTTCGCATCGTCCCGCCATTGGACCGGCTCGGCCGAGGTCTCGACGGCGGGCGACCATTTCGACGCACACCCCGGGGCTGCCAGGGAGGTCAGAAAAAACAGCAGAACGATCCTTGCTCGCATGTGCATGTTCTTCAGCCTCGGAGCGGAACGGCCCGCGGCCGTTCTGCGGATCAATTCGTCTTCCTGCCTTCCGGATCCACGATCTCGATCGCGGCGCCCGCCCGCAAGTCCCGCTCCCACTCCTTGAGACGTTTCCTCTGCGCGGCGGTTTTCAGCTTCGTCTCAAGCGAACCCTTGACCTCATCGTAGGACCTCTGCCGCTCGGGCACGTACGTCGTCAGCCGGATGATGTGGAGGCTGTCGCTGGTCCTGATCACGCCGGACAGCTCGCCTTCCTGGAGCTTCCGGGCAGCGTCATAGAGCACGGGTTCTTTTTCCCTGTTCAGGTCGATGTGGCGAACAAGAAAGGTGCCGTCAGGGACCAGGCTCGCGGGGTCTTTGTCCGGAGCGGCGTTGATGCGGGCAAGGACCTCGTTCGCTTTGGCCAGCGATGCGGGAGCGTCAAGGTCCAGGAAAAAGACGACGTCCTCCACGGCGACCTTTCCCGGAGCGATCAGCTCGTCCTTTTGCCGCTCGTATTCTTTTCGTACCTCATGATCGGGGACGCTGGTCTTCTTGGTCACTTCCTGGTCGATGATGAGCTGCAGGAGGAGGACGCGTTCCATCAGGGAACGTAATTCCTCCGCGGTGATGCCCTGCTTCGCGAGAAAGTCCTTATACGCTTCTTCATCGCCCAGGTTCGCTCTGACCGTTCCCATCGCACGGTCGAGGGCGCCCTCCCCCACGGTCAAACCCCGGCCCCGCGCCTCCTGGAACGCAAGCTCCTCGAAGATCAGCCGGTCCAGGGCCTTCTTCCGTATCTCCTCCCGGGGCTCGGAGATCGACGCACGTTCATTTATCGCGCTCACATGGTTCATCATGTCGATGAGGGAATACCTGTTGATCTCGACTCCATTGACCTTTGCAATAACGATCTTCCTGTCCTCCTGCGTTGCGGCAAGGGGAGGCTGCGGCGGGACAGGTCCGGAGGACAACCCGCGATGCGCGCAGCCGGTGAACATACCCGCAACAGCAACGACCGTGATCATGAAACCGCAAATGCGAACGAGAGACCTCATTGCTCTTCACCTCAGAGAGAATATGTCGAATCGCCGGGGACATTGCTGTCCCGCGGAGCCGGGAAAGGACCGATGCATGATATCCCGGTCTAGGGTCTTGCCTGCTCTCGACGCACCGGCGGATCGAACAGCTCGATCTTCGCGTCTTTTTTCAATTCCTGTCTCCACTCCTCGAAGCGTTTCACCTGCGCAATGGCCTTGAGCTTTCCGAAGATCGTTCCCTTGGCCTCCTCGTAGGAAAGCTGTCGTTCCGGCGTGTATCCGGTCAGCTTGATGATGTGGTTGCCGTCGCCCGTCTTGATCACGCCGGAAAGCTCCCCTTCCTTGATCTGTCGGGCTGCGGCATAAAGTTCGGGCTCTTTTCCCTTTTCAAGGTCGAACTCTCTTACCGTGAAAAGGTCGTCGCGGACAAGCCGAAAGGGGTCTTTGTTCTTATCAGCGTTCATTTGGGCAAGGAGCTCATTCGCTTTCTTCATCGCGGCCTCTTCGCCGGATCTCAGCGATACCGCCACATCGATGACGGTGACCTTTTCCGGCGCGACATATTGGTCCTTGTGCTGGTCATATTCCTTCCGTACATCGTCGTCGGTCACGGTGACCTTCGACACCACTTCCATGCCGGTGATACGCTGGATGAGCAGGCTTCGCTCGATCTGGGCCCGAACGTCCGCCGGGGTGAGCTTCTCCTGCCCAAGATACTCCTGGTACCCTTCTTCATGGCCCTTGCTCGCGATGAACCGTGCCATCGCGCGGTCGACGATCTCATCCTCCACATGCAGACTCCGTCGCTCTGCCTCTTGCAGCGCCAGCTCCTTGAGGACCAGATTTTCCAGGGCCTTCTTCCGGATCTCCTCCCGCGTCTCGGACGTCGCGGTCCTTGCGTTGATTTCCTCCACGCGCTTCATCATGCCGTTGAGCGCGCGCAGGGAGATGTCCGCGCCATTGACCCTGGCGACAATGAGCGTATTGTCCCCGGCCTCCGCTGCCGCAGGGAGGTTCCGTGCGCATCCGCCGAGGATGCCAGCAACGGCAATGCCCATGATCATGATGCAGATGTTTCGATACTGTGGTCTCACTGCGTTCCTCCTGACATGAACATATCACAAGAACGACGTTGCCCTGCCCTGTGTGTCGGACCGGCCGTTCGGGGAGACCGCGAAGGATGCCCGGGAACCCCAGGGCACGTTCTGCATCCTTCGCGGACGTGCGTGCTGCCTGTGCGAAGGACCAGGGCCCTGCGTCGTTGTCTCTTTTCCGCGGTGCTCAGAATATCTTTCTGCTTACGATGAGATAGTAAGCGTCCTGCTCGAATGACTGTTTGGATGACTGTTTGCCGCTCGTCGCGACCGATATGGAATAGGTCTTCGAACCGCTTGCGTAGACATCGAGCTTGCCAATGTGCCACTTCAGACTGGTGTTGAGGGTATAGTTCTTGGTCGTCATACCGATGACCTCGTTCACCGTATAGATCCCGCCGCCAAAAAGCTCAAGGTTCTCGTACGGGAACCGTTTAATGGCAGTAACCTCCGCAATGGTCGCCTGATCAAGAGAACTGCTCGAAAATTCCGTAGCAAAGCGTTCCGTCTTGTAAAAGGAGAGCCGTGCAATGACTTCAGTATCTGCGGTCAATAATTGCTGATAATCCGTCGACGCCCTCAGGCTTCGATAGGGGTTGATCATAGATTGGAAATCGGTGTGTTCCAGTTGAAACGTGAAGGGCTTTCTGTGCACGCTGTAGCCATAGGTTATGGTTCTGGTGACATTATCGCCGCCGGGAAAGGTCCCGGAAATGACTTTGAAGTCTGATGTGGAGTAGCTGAAGTAAGGACCGAAGAGTCCGTCAAAAAGCGAAAAGCTGAGATTGATGGATTTGTTTTTCGTTTCGGCTTGCAAATTGTTCTGGGCCAGCACGTAGGAGACCACAAAATCATATAAATTGTTCGGTGTCGGCGGATTGATGGCAGGGGGCAGGTTCAGGATCGTGATCTGCACCGCATTGCCGAATTGCTGGATCGTGTAGTTCACATTGAGGGTCAGCGTCACGAGGTTCTGGGGAGGGTTGGGGTCCTGTAACATGACCGTGATCGTTGAAAGGTCTACCGCTTGATTGTAGAGCATAAAGACGCCCGGCACCAGGACCTGCGAATGGGCTTCGTTCAAGATATTGGCCGCACCCGTCCGCGTATCCAATATGTCCAGGAAGCTGCACCCGACGCTGAAGCCGCCACCCGGAATGAGCTTGGCGTAGCTGATGCTCAGTCCTTGCTGGGTGCTATCCGCGTTGCCTGACGTGCTTCGCCTTTTCCTCTCGGACGCGTTGTACCGTGTTCTGAGGCTGTTGTAAAGCTGGTGTTCGATGTTGACGCTGTCAAGGGTGTCCTTGTTGAAAACCGTCATTTCCGGGGATGAGGGCAGCGGTTGCTCCGTTGTGTTCTCCTCCCTGCGATAATTATGTTCGGCATAGAGGGACAAATTGTAAGGAAGCCTCGCATCCAAGTGCTCGTACCACACGGACCTGTCCGTCCCGATGGTCGGCATTTCGGCAGAGCTGGTCTGGGACTGGTGTTGCTTCGACACCTGGCTGTTCAGAGAGAGCGCACGGAGCCTGAGCGTGTTATTGAAATAGGAGTACGTGGAGAACGCCGTTTCGCCCTGGGCCGTTGTTGTATTGATCTGCTGGTATGAAGCGGTGTTCGTTGTCGGTCCGATAAACAACGTACCCGATGCGTCGTTCTGCTTCGCGTCGCTCCAGTTGCTCCCGCGCTCATAGGACGTATCAATGGTGTCGAAATGAAGAAAGAGCGGCTTCTGCTTGTAGCTGAAGATGGCGCCTTCCGTAGTGTTAACAACGCTTTCCGGGGAGAAGGGCATGGGGGCGCCCATCTGCTTGCGGGTGAACAATTCGAGTTTGTACGGATGTTCAGGAAGCAGCATGACATCGGCATTGTACTCATCGAACCCGTGGTTTTTCCCGGCGAGCGCGCCCCCGGTGGTGGTGGAATCCTGGATAAGGCCCGCGGCGCCGCCCAGTTGAAAGAGCAAGAACCGGGGATGATACATATAGCCGTACGAGTCGAGCCGTATCTTCTCCGTGATCGATCTCATACTGGTCTCCGTGCTGGTGTTCACCGTGGTCGTCTTGTAGGCTCTCTGCTGCATATCGAGCTCCAGCGACCCGGTAACGTATTCCACGCTGGGAAAAAAATCCATTTCTTCTCCGATCAGGTGAGGGGGGGAGAGCAAAGCAGCGGTTATGCCCGTGAGAGCGAACGCAACAATGCGTGATGCTATTGCCGTTCTTCTTGTTCTCACCTATCGCTTCCGCCTTCCCCCCCGGCCCCCTGCAAACAGCGCACAGCTATCTGAGCAGATACGTATTGTCCGATCCATGGGGATTGTGGCATTCGGTGCAGGAGACCGTCATGCCCCGATGCGCATCCTCTGCGTATATGTCCTTCGGGTCATGGCAGTACATGCAAAACTCCTTTGCCGGTGAAACCAGCAGGTACCGGTATGACGAACGGTGCGGGTCATGGCAGACAACGCAGCCGCCTGAGACGACAGGACCGTGCGGTCTGCGCCCGAGCTGCAGGTCGTGGCAATTCCGGCACAGCGTTTCCTTGGGCAGCAACAATGCGTTCGTGTTCTCATCGTGACAGGCCGTGCACAGCTTTGCGGCATAGGGACCGTGCTGGCTGCCGAGCTCTGCGAGCTTATTCGTACCACGGCCGGCAGCGCCGGCGCGCGCGTCTCGCACTGCCTGGCTCTCGGGCGGAGGCACCCCGTCAAAGAAGAAGCTGAGCACCTCATACCGGGTTTGTGCCGTGCATCCGCAGAGCAGGACCACGACGCAGATCAGAATATACCTATGAGCCCGCGTGACCTTCACCTGCAGCATCCTTCATGGAGAGAACGGCAACTGGCCTCATATTGCCGATACCGGGCGCCTGCAGGCGACAAGGATAGCCGCGGGAAATATCGTATTGATCGGGAACTCCTCACCACGTGGTTTTCTCTTTGTTCCTGATGCGATCCTTTGTCATCCGCTGGTATCCCTTTTTTCCGGGTTCGCATTGCTTTTCAGGGGATCGCGCGGCAGTTGTTGCGGGCGCATCAGCGTGTCGCCTCAGTCCTTCTTCGGTTCCGTGTCTCCGGGCTTTTTTTGTTCAACATTCCCGGTCTTTTCGGGACGGTCCTGCTGTTCTTTCTGCTGTTCTTTCTGCTGCTCTTTCTCTTGTTCTTTCTGTTTCTCTATTCGCTCCTTCTCATCGCGTGCCTTCATCATCTCCTCGTCGGTCAGGTAGGTCCGCCCTTTTTCTTTTCCGAACCCGTAAACATTGACCCGTCTTGGGCTGAACTGGTTGGGCACCAGGATGAGGTACTCGATCTCGAAGTTCGGCTCGGCGTCTTGCTGGAAGTATTTTACGTTGTCGTAGTCCACGGCCACTTTTGCGGGGAGGACGAGTCCTCCGCGATTACTTCCGCCCTCGCCGAAAAAGAGCAGCAGCTGCCCGTCTGCGGTGAATATCTGGACATTGTTGAATGCTGAGTCAACAGCATAGAGCCTGTTCTGCCGGTCCAGCGCAATGCCCTTCGGCCGCGCGAATGAGCCGGGAACCTTGCCGGCCGAACCGATGGCCCCCCTGCTGTTCCCGTCCCGATCGAGCTTCACGATCTGGAACCTGCCGATGTCGGATACGTAGAGATATCCTTCCTTGTCTAACGCAAGGTTCGTCGGCAGACCGAGTTGTGCCTTTGACGCGTCCCCGCCCTTCTTGCCGATGCTGTTCCGCAGCGCTCCCGACGGGATGTCAAAGATCTTGATCTCGCCGTTCTTCTCATCCACCACGTACAGGATGCCCTCAAAGACCACCGCATCCGTGGGTTTCCAGCCCCCTACCGGTCCGAACGCTTTTACATAGAAATCGTTCTTGTCGAACATCACCACCTGGCCGCGGATGGGATCGGCCACGTACTTGTTGCCGTCTTTATCGACGCTGATATTGATGGGCTGCATCAGTTTGCCGAGCCCATGGTCCCCCTCCATGGGCGCAAAGGTCTTTTTTTCAAGATTGAGGACCATGACCGTGGCATTGGTGTCGCACACATAGATCTTACCCTGATACCCGGCGATCCCGTAGGGTTTGTCCAGGATGGCTATTTTTTCTTTTCCGCCAGTCACGAATTTGGCAAAAGCCGACTTTGGAGGTACGAGGTCGTCGGTACCGCTGAACGATTTGAGATATTGGATACGGGGAAATTCAGGCGGGTCGGGATAGAAGATCGGCGGCTCTTTTACCGGCGGCGCCGTTGCGCAGCCTGCGAGAAACAGCACGGTCAACGCGAACAGAGAAATAGACGATCGATTCATAAACAGGACCCCCCTCTTCTCGAGAATGACAATTAATTGGATGCTTATCGCTTTGCTATCTTCCCGGCCATACCCATTATTGGTATCCGGTAGAAGCTCTCTGCAGCAGGCTGCGGAGAATGCGCTCGCTCCCGGATTCCAGACAGGAGCATATCGTACATGATGCCCGATTCTTGGTTATTTTGGGTCAATTATCGGCGATCTTTCCGCAGACGGTCCTGCAAGAACGGCGAAGAAGACCATGCGGCGACCGCCGCCCCTTTGTGAGGCACGCCATCCCGATACCGTCAAAAGATCACGGTTGCCCCGTGGCTAAGTGGCTTACGAGATGATCGTGCTGTCTCCCGGCGCTGGTCCGGCCATGGCACCCACGGGTCGATGCGCACACAGGACGTCTTGCGAGCGCTCCTGCGGCAGCGCCGCGCGGTCATTCATCCGTCCGACCGTCCGTCTCGGACCTGATAAGCTTGGGAATGTTCTCCGGTGCGATAAGCTGGATCCCGGTACGATAGGTCTCCTCGGCACCGGGGCTGGTATGCCATCTGACCACGCCGCTGCCGGGAGACGGGGCGTCGGCCAGCTGAATGAGGTATCCGGGTTCCAGCGCGAGCGGCATCTCGATGCACATGCCCGATCCGCTGGTATCGAGCACGTCTGCATTGACGAGGACCGGGGCCTTTTTGCCCTGCGGATCGACGGCGTAACAGGTAATACGTTTTCTGGTCGGCGTACGCAGATGTTTTCTCCCGTCACCATCGATCCAGAGAATGGAAGATTCCTTGCTGCCGGTATCCGGCCGGTCCTCCCGGTACAGCGGTCCGTGTGCAGCGAGAAGCCATGACGCCGCCGAACTGACCTCTTCCAGATCAAAGGGTTTGGAAATAAGACAATGAGCATATTCCCGGATAAGCCTCATCATCTCGTCGGTGATCAGGCTTCCGGTCATAATGATGATCCGGGTACGGGGGGAGATGTCCCGGAGCGTTTTCATAATCTCCAAACCATTCATGTCGGGAAGGTGTATGTCAAGAAAGCACAGGTCCGTGCCATGGTTGTGCAGGGTCTCCAGCGCCGCCTTTCCCGTGCCAACGGAAAAGACCTCCATCCGGGGGTCCCGAAAAAGGGATGCAAGCGAGTAGCGGATCAGGTCCTCATCATCGACGATAAGTATTTTTTTCATAAAATCAATCTGCACTTTGCCCCTCGATTGAGGCCTTTTTAATGTGTATGCAGGGATTTCGCGGAGTACGTCTCTATATTCGTGTTGATCTTCATGACCAAGAAGACATACTACTACATTAAAATTAAAAGCAATTTTCATACCATATATAGCAGATCCGGAGTTGATATCAGACACCTTACTTTCCAGCNNGTGGGCATTTCCTCAACAACACGCTGAAATCATCATTATCACCGTGTGCTGGGAAGTATCTATGCCATTGCGTGCTGATGATGAGAATGCCAAATGCTCCCGGAGAATTGAAGCTCCCTGCAACTAGCTGCAGGGAATCTTCGTTCCTCAAGGTAGATTTCATCGCTCGCTAAC
>JAFNGD010000393.1:0-9628 GCA_017885365.1 Nitrospirota bacterium | reverse complement strand
ATGCGCTCGCTCCTGGATTCATTCCAAACCGAATTTTTTCACCTGGTAGCGGAAGGCATCATAGCTGAGGCCCAGGAGCTTGGCTGCCTGGGTCTTATTATGATGTGTCCGTTCGAGTGCCTGAACGATGAGGTCTTTCTCCAGTTCCTCGATCGAAACGCCCTGTTCCGGCAGTGCGATCCGGTCGCGGGAAGGCGTGGTCGCGATGCCTGATCTGCTGGTCAGCCAGCTCGGCAGATGCTCGGGCAGGATATCTTCCGCCCCTTCGAGGACGACAAGCCGTTCCAGCAGGTTCCTCAGCTCCCGGATATTGCCCGGCCAATCGTAGGCCATCAGGATCTTCTCTGCTTCGGGAGAGATGCGTGTCGTAATCGGCCGTTTATATTGCATGACGAAGGAGGACAGGTAGTGCCGGATGATGACCGCTACATCTTCCTTCCGCTCCCGGAGCGGCGGTATGTGCAGATGGAACGCGCTTAACCGGAAATAGAGGTCCATCCTGAACACGCCCTTCTCCACCGCGTCCTTCAGGTCCGTATTGGTCGTTGCGATCACCGTAACATCGATCGGGATCTCCTCGCTTCCCCCCACCGGCCGTACCGTCCGTTCCTCCAGTACGCGGAGCAATTTCCCCTGAAGGCTCTGCTTCATATCCCCGATCTCGTCCAGGAGGATCGAGCCCCCCTGCGCGAGCTCGAACAGCCCTTTTTTATCCGCCTTTGCGTCGGTAAAGGACCCTTTTTCATACCCGAAGAGCTCCGTCTCGAGCAGCGTTTCCGGGAGGGCCGCGCAGTTGACCTTGATGAACGGAGCATATCCGTTCTGGGTGTCATCATGGAACAGGCGGTGAACATATCGTGCGAACAGCTCCTTGCCGGTGCCGCTCTCGCCGGTGATAAGGATTGTTGAAACCGATGCATCGGCCATCCTTTTGATCTTGGTCTTTACATCCTGGATCTCCTTCGACTTGCCGATGATCTCCTTTTCGAAGACCTCTGACTGCACTTTTCTCAGATAGACGACCTCTTGCTTCAACTTGCCCCGTTCCATGATGTTCTGGAGCACGATCTTTACTTCATCGATGTTAAAAGGCTTCGTCAGGTAGTCCGCTGCGCCGAGCTTCATTGCTTTTACCGCCGACTCCGCCGTGTCGTCCGCGGTCAGCATGACGACCTGCGCCGGGCTCTCTTGTTTGACAAGCTCCGTCAGCACATCGATACCGCTCCGGTCGCCGATCCTGATATCGAGCAGTACGATGTCGGCAGACCAGGATTTGATCTTGCTCACGACATCGATGGCGCTGGTCGACGTGCGGACCTCGTATCCGCTGCTCTTCAACATCCGGGAGAGCATGGAAATGATCAGTTCATCGTCATCGACCAGAAAGATCCTGCCGTGTATTTTCATGCCTCTGATTCTCCTTCCTACAGCGCCGGAAGCGTTATGATGAACACTGCTCCGCCGCTCGCTTTGCTTTCGATGCTGATCTGCCCTTCGTTTTCCTCGACCAGTCGCTTGGTGATGGCCAGGCCGAGACCGGTCCCCTTGGATTTTGTCGTGAAGAACGGTTGAAATATGTTGTTGATGACCGCAGCATCGACGCCGGTGCCGGTATCGGAGATCTTGATCTGCAGCATCCCGGGCCCGTCATCGAACGTTGTTTCGAGGACCAGGGTGCCCCCCTCAGGCATGGCATCGGCAGCGTTCAGGAGCAGGTTCATGAAGATCTGCTGAAGCTGCATGGGGTCTGCCATGACCGCCGGGAGATGGAGGCCGTAGTTCTTGTGAATATCGATGGCACGCGATGCGTCCCGTGCGTAGGCAGGGTCTTTCAGGACCGAGCCGACAACGGTATCCAGCACGGCGTTCACGTCGGTCCTGACCAATTGCGGTTTCGGCGGACGGGCAAAATTCAGCAGGCTCTTCATCAAATACTCGATCCGCTTGATCTCATCGATGGCCTGGTTCAGGACGGTCCGGTCCTCCTCCGGAAAGTAGGTCTCGCGGGAAAGCATCTCCATGGCCGCCTTGATGCCCGCAAGGGGGTTCTTGATCTCGTGCGCAAGGCCCGTGGCCATCTCGCCCGCGACCCGGATCTGCTGCGCCCGTTGAAGGGCATTTTCCGTTTGCTTGCGTTCGGTGATATCGCGGTCGATCGCCAGGATATACTTCTGGTTCCCGACCTCAAACATGCCGGCGCTGACCTCGACCGGGAATACGACGCCGTCCCGTGTACGATGGTTGATCTGCGTTCTCACCCGCTCCCCCCTCAGCATCCGGTCAACACGTATCGGGATCCCCAGCGCGGCGTCCGGCGTGTCGATGTCCCTGATGTTCATCGTCATGAGCTCTTCCACGGTATAGCCATGCATTCTCGCTGCCGCCGGATTTGCCTGCAGAATGTTGCCGACCGTGGCTTCCTCCGCGCTCAGAATAAAGATGGCGTCGGCGGCGCTTTCGAACAGATGACGATAGCGTTTTTCGCTCTCCTCTATGGTCTGGGTGTGCTTCTGGAGCGATATCGCCATCTCATCAAAGGCGTGGCCCAACTCCGCGAACTCATTTTTCAGGCCCGAGGTCCGTATGTCCAGATCGCCTGCCTTCATTTTTCGCGTGGCGTCCAGCAGGACCTGGACCTGCTTCGTAAACCCCGCGAGCGCCGTGAGGCCCAGGATGGCGATCATCAGCGGGCCGGCGGCGACAAGAACGACCATGATCATTTTTGTCCGGGCCACGTCCCGAAGGGATATCTCCGTCTTCTCGTTGAGCTTCGTGCCGGTCAGGATGATCATGGTGTTGATCTTGCTTACGAGTGAATCGCAGATGATATGGGCCTTTTCCACCTCGTCTTCATATCGCATCGTGTTCGCCCGAAGGGTCAAGATCCTGCTCAGCGAATGGCTGAAGGCGCCGACCTGGTCGTCGAGGTCAAGGAGCCGCGCGTTCACGCTTTCCTCGTGGTGGCACTCGAAGCACGATTTCATCGTGCTTTCCATCTTGCTGACATGGCTGACGATGGCATCGACACCTTCGGGATGGCGGGAACGCTGCGAATAGAGGTCCGCCTCTACCATTCGTACGTTGAGCAGAAGCTGGTTTCGCAGGATCTCGACCTCATGCAGCATGATCAAATGGTCAAAGTCAGCTATGCGGCGCTCGCTCATGACGAGGAGGTAGCTCCCGCCGACCACGGCGAGCAGAATGGAAATGGCGAGGAATATGATGAACTTTATTTTCATCGTATCGTTGCAGCGTGCCCGGTATACAGATCGATATCAAGCTCTCGTGCAAAAAAGTATACGGAGCTGAAATCGCTGTCCTTCGTTTCAATGAACCTGCGGGCCTTGAACTCCTGCAGGATCCCGGCCCCCTCCTGGTCTTAATGCATGTTCAGCAGCACGGACGTGAGCTGCTCCCTGAGGGTCGCGTCGAGGCCCCTTCGGACCGCGAGACAGTTCTCGGGCACGAGGGGAGTACGCGCCAGGATGAGGAGGTCGTTCTTCACCCGGGCATCCTCCGCTGAGAGCCGCGTCAAAACCGTGCTCTTGGCCGCACCGATGTCCGCCTTGCGGTCGAAAACATCATAGATGGCATCTTCATGGGTGCCGGCGAAATAGAACTCCTTGAGATAGGCGGTGTAATCAACACCGTTCTTTTTGAAATACGCAAGGGGGAGAAGATATCCCGCCATGGTGTTCCGGTCGACCAGGGCCAGGCGCTTTCCCTGCATCTCCCGGATCGATCGGATGCTGCTGTCCCTGCGAACGAACATCACGCCATAATAGGTCGATGTCCCGTCCAGGTTCACCGATCGTGCGACGGCTTCCACCCCGAGCCTTGCATGAGCGAGAATATAGATCATGCTCCCGAGAAAGGCCCCGTCCAGCTCGTTCGCAGCAAAGCTGCTTAGGGCTTTGTCATAGCTGGGCATGACCGAAAGGCTGACGTTCACGTTCAAGTGACGCGAGAGATAATCCGCAAGCGGTTCGTAGCGATGGACCTGCTTGAATATGCTCTGTTCAGGCACCAGCCCGAGGCGCAGGGTTTGCCGCTATTGCTGCGGTCGGGGGGCCCCTGCTCGTTCTTTGTTGCGCCCCAAAACGACCATGCTGCCCAATAAGACCAGTCCTGCAAAAAAATATATACTGCAAGGGCGCGAAGGTCGGGATTGAACGGCCCGGCCAACAGGAACAAGCCCGTTCCGCGGACCGGAGCTGCCCTGCGAATTCATGGGCCGGAGAAATGCCGTCAAGGACCTATCGCGATATGGTATATGCTGTCTTGCCATGGCATTTCGTTGTCATGATACTCTGACGCAAAAAGGGTGTCAACATTTTCAAGTGGTTACGCCTCTTGAAGTTCGTGATGATCAATAGGCTGCGGCAGGCGGGATGTGGCTTTGAAAAGGATCGGCAGACTCATTTTTCCTTTTTGATACAATAACATGAAAGAAAACGCTGGGCAAGCTATTTTCGGGGCCAACGCCGATCTGAGGATGTCCGGAGAGGAGCGCGTGGATAGGGAAGATGATCGTCAGGGCTTCTTGAGGATGAGATACGGGCGGATACGTATACGTGCAGAGTATGCGCTCGGGGAGGTCATGCAGCGCGTCAGTCGTCAGTGCGCCGGCGGCAGAAACAGATGCGGGCATGCCTGTCCGCATATGGTTCTCATAACGTTACCCCAAAAGGACGCACGACGGGTCTAATCACGGAATGACGGACTGGCCAAAGGCGAGAGAGCCAATGTCAGCGTAACGAGAAGAGGAGCTTTGCGTACCTTGATTGTTGCTGCCCTCGCTCTTCTTGCGACGAGGTCTGTACCTCCTTTCGTGCGCTCCGGATCTACTTTTTTAATATTACGGTTCCATTCACCTGCCCGTAGTGCTGGTACGCGCCCCAGGTCGAGCCCTGGCCAATGATCCTTTTGCGCGCGGCTGCGAGCGAGTCGCCGAGGGTCTCTCCGGCAAGGGCGTTTTGATAGAACACCGAGGCGAATTCCACGGCGGGGATGTCTTCGACCGGCCAGCCCGCACCGATGTAGTTCTGGATGCCGCGCTCGAAGAAGGCCTCTGCCAGCCCGGCCAGGCGGCGGTTCGTTTCGTCTGCAGTCATAGCCTGACGTTCCTTGATCACGGCTGAGAAGCAGGCATTGGCAAAGACCAGCCGCGGCACGCGGCGGGCCCGGAAGATCTCCCGAGCCGAGAGGATGCGGTCTTTACCAAAGACCCAGCCGCTGTGCGAAGGGTCCTTTTCATCGAAGACGCCGTGTCCGGCGAAATGCACGATATCGAACTCCTCGCTCAGCAGCAGGGCCAGGATCTCAACCGGATCGCAAGCCGACGCGCCGATGTGCTCGTGGATCGTTATATCCAGTTTGTTTTCCTTCCTGAGCCGGTCCAGTACCTTGACGACGGCGCGGCCCTCCTGGCGTGCGCCGGGCAGTTGGAACTCCGGTTCGGGAGCAGGGTCCGCAATCACCAGGACCTTCAGGGAACGATTGAGCGGCGGCGTCAGGCCCGGAGAGGCGAGCATTGTCCGGAACTGGCGGGTGAGCTTGCGGTCGGGGCCGAAGACGGTCATCCCCCGGGTGCTCTTGAAGCATGCCATTTCCCAGGGGAAGGAGGCAGTGCTGCGGTCAAGGATGAGGGTGAGCTCGTCCTCTTCCTCAATGAGAGGACGGAAGTCCTGGGGAATGAGATAGGTCGCGAGGAGCTGCCCGAACTTGGTCTGCTCTTCAGGGGTCGTCGACGACATCAGCAGCTCCGCTGTTCCGGCGGCAAAGAAGGACTGCACTTCCACTTCCCGCACCGGGACAACTGCGGTCTTGCTCAAGGCCGAGAACCGGAAGATATCGCGGTTGCGTTCTATGGTGATCCTTGCTCCGGGCAGCGCTTCCGACGGGATGTCCGGCGGACGTTCTTTCTGACGTCGCTTGGGCAGAGGCATTATTTTGCTCTTGATCGTTAACGCAAGGTCCGGGAACACTTTGTCGTCCTGCATGTGCTTCAACGCCTTCCTCAAGGCCTCACACACATCATCATCGTATTCCACCAGTATGAGCTTTTTAACCCGTTCTCCTTCCGGTAAGCGTTGCAAGGCATCACAGATGCCCTCAATCATGCCCCGGAGCGCCCGCTCCTTGGCAAGGTTCCCGGCTCCCGAGCCGATGAGCACCGTGGCAAAGGAATCCAGTTTCAGCGCCGATACGGCATAGGTGACATTCGTCATCAGGTAGCGTAGATCATCCTTCGAGAACCTTCCCTCTTCCCCCATGCCGGCGAGCAGCACCACCTGTGCGGCGATCGGCTTCTTCGTTACGGGAATGAAGAAGAGCTCTCCCAGGTCGGCTCCGATGATCCCCTGCTGGTTGGCGCGGGTGATCCAAAAGTCCAGGGCCCTGTCGATCACCCCTTCCGCGCTCACCGGCGCCACGCCCTTATAATGTCCTATCACGACGGCCGGGACCTTGATCTGGGTCACATCGCCCCGAATGACTTCGACGGCAAGCTTCAGGGTCTTTTTCGGGCCCCTCGGCACTTTCGTCTTTTTAGCGGGCGGCTGGACACCGGCGGGCAGGGGACGGCCCATGATCGACCGCATGATCGTTTCCTCGGCAAAACGCACTTCCTCGGGCTTGCTCTCGTTCTTGGCCGTCCGAAGGGCTATATCGCGCACTTCCTTACCGATGTTCTGGTCGCGGATCAGGTTCCGGCGCTGGTATCCGGCTGTTACTACGGCCCGTGAGACGATCGGTTTGTCCGACAGTTCCGACGTGCGGCCGGTAACAAGCAGCTCGCTCACCGCGGAAAGAACCTTCTCGTTCCGGGGGAGGTCTCCGTGCGATTCATCGATATAATAGGCCGGCACGTCGGGGAGGATGCCAAGAGAATGCGGAACGCGTCCGTCTCCATCACGGGTGACCTGGTAATCAAAGTCTCCCGGCGCGTTGATCTTGAGGCCGCAGGGGGTCTCCTGGTTGCATCCGGCGATATACACCATCCGGTCGGGGTCCATGGTGTCCTGGCGTTCCATGTCCGTATGGAACTGCAGGGCGCGGCCGAGGTGTCGCTCCGAGACCGGCGCGCTCCCCCACTTGTCCGGCCGGTACAGTACCTGCTGGGCGGGCGGGAGCTTGCTCGGCGACGGGAGCATCTGGTAACTCCCGACAAAAGTGTTGATGACGGCGAGGATCTCGGCAAGGCTGTTCGTGAGNNGGCGTGCCGAGCATGACCAGCCGTCCGTCCTTTTTTCCGTCCGGTCCGCACATGGCCTCCCACTGTTTCCGATGCCGTCGGATGAAGTTGCGGCATACAAGACCGCCCATGGAGTGGGCCACAAGATTCACCGGCTGATCGGGGAAGTTCTTTTGGATAAAGGCTGCCAGCGCATCAGAAGCGCTGTCGATGTCCTTGCGCCAATCAAAGGCAAAGGGCTGGACGTACCACGATGCCCGGAGCCAGAGGATGGCACGGGCATAGGTCCGCTTGTCCAGTTCGCTCGGTTGGACGGTGAATTTGGAGTTCGCGTCGCGGGAGCCGTCGGGCGTGAGCTTCAGCCGCTCGATCTGACCGGCCGCCAGCCTGAACAGGTTGACCCAGACGAGGTCCTTGTCGCCGTCCTTCTCGACAGTGATCAGGTTGGAGCCCATGATTCCGGGCACGAACACGATGTTTCCCGTAACCGGGCCGCGTGAGCGGGCTGTCCGGGCATGAGCCGCCAGTTTCCGGAGATACTCATATTCTTCGTCACCGAAATACTCCCGCAGGGCCGCTTCGCTGGAAGCTCCTGCCCGTTTACCCCGTGCTGCCGTCGTGAGGCTTTCCTCAAACCGGTTCCAGTCCATCCCTGCGATCTCGCCGTGCTCGTGCTCTTTCATCGTTGCCTCCCCTGTGTGCTTACCACTTCCTGCCAAAGGTGATCGGTTGCAACGCATCGGGTCGAGCCGGTGCGCTGAGCAGTTCGTTGCGTCAAGAACCGGTCACAAGAGCGGTCGCTGCATCGTCTGCAAATTTACGTGTTCACCTTGTCATACCATATAGCGTTAACATATCATCTTGAACGGACGGCGGCGAGGTACGCTTTCAGGAACGCGTCCCATCCGGTCTTCTTGCTGAAGTCTAAACCGCCATAAAGCGGGGACACGGCTTGGGTCGGAAAATAGATCGCCACACCGTTGGAGTTCTTCATATGGTCGCCCTTGTAGCCTTGCTTCGCCACGTAACCGGATTGCACGGCCTGGATAACGTTCTGACATGCTGTCGCGATTGCCGGGCTTGCGCCGGACTTCTTCATGAGCGAACAAAAATCCACAAGATCGATATTATCCGTCACTTCATAGCTTTGCACCTGGGTCCGAACGGACAGGATGCGTTGCAGGGCGGAGTGATCGCTCAGGCTCGCCTTCAGGGCGCCGGCCAGGCGTGCAACGGCCATGGCAAGTTTGTCCGCCTTCGACAAGTCGCAGGCAGAGCACGTGACCCCGGCTGCGGCGGTGTATGACGCGAGATACTTGTCGACGATGAGAGCGCTTAGATCACGAGGGGTCATGGCCGGATTCTTTGCCAACGCAGACAGGATTGTGTTGTATGGCCACCCTTCGCCCGGTTCGGTTTCTTCCGAACCGACGGTGTAGTCGGCGCTTCCGTGGGCCTGGTATCCCACCTCCGCCATGCTCATCAGGCAGGCATCCATGCCGAGGATATCGAGATTGCGCTTGAGCAGCTTCTTCGTCTTTGACAGCACCTGTTTCATTTCCTGGTTGTCAAGAAAGTCCTTGGCGTTGTCGTCGAGCAGGATTGCTCGATATTCCACGTTGCGTTTGGCCTGCTCGAGCGCGCGGCGCACCGGCGCGTGAAACAGGGCATGCCGGACGCGGCCGGTGGTCAGGCGGCGCAGGCTGCGAAAGCGCTCATTTGCATAAATGTCCGTGTCATCCCAACCCTGGCCGTGGTTCCAGAGTACGAGCAGATAATGCTTGGCGGGATGTTCCTTCACACCCCAGGCGATGAAATCGCTGAGCCTTTTCGGGTCCCCGGTATTGACCTTGCCGAGTTTAGCCACGGAATCGTCGGCCAGTTTGGTGCCTTTGCGCAAAACATACCGCTGGCTCATATGCCCCTGGGACCGATCGAATTGCGCGATGACGCTGAGTTTGTCCGTGGACCCGACCTTCTTCATTTCCCGCAAGTCAACGACTCCTTCCGGATCCAGGTTGTTGTCCCCTGCCATGTACACCATCACGGTCCACTGCTTTTCCGTTGTCTTCGGCATATGCGTATCTCCCCTCTGTGGAAGCAAAGATTCGGCCAGAATAACTGGTCATCACTTTAATCCTGAATAATTGTCAATAGTGATTTTCTTAGTAACTATAGTAATACTCTCTTATTTTTGCTTGCCATTTCATAAATACCGATTGAAGTGCCTTTCTATCAGAATCTGTAATATCGGGACGTGGCATTCGATGAACAAAGGCATCTGTCACACCGTGATCAAACACGCCGCCTTGGATTCCGTTTTCCTTGAAGATAAGAAGCGGTAGCTGTAAAGCAAACAAGATGCCTGCTTCCAAATGGTTCCATGGCGTTGGGATAGCGAGAGCTGGCTCCACAGATCGCTCCTTATTTGTA